>JAIVHE010000279.1 GCA_020201255.1 Desulfobacteraceae bacterium | reverse complement strand
TGTCTGGTCAATGCTGCCGGCAGACCCTTTCGCTGCAAGTTATCAGCGCTTCCATTGATGTCCGGACAGCAGTCGGCCATCGGGGTGATCCTGCACTTCAACCCTTTGGAAGACAAAAAACCGATGTACACCACGCCATCTTCCCTCACATATCTGCCGAGACTAGGATACCATGGGGTGGTGGACAGCCTGCCCGAAGGGGTTTTTTCCATAGATCGGGAATGGCGGATCAGCACCTTTAACAAAACCGCTGAAATGATTACCGGTTATGCCCGGGCTGATATCATTGGCAAATACTGCTGGCAGGTGTTTCAATCCGGAAATTGCCAACACAACTGCCCCCTGGCAGATATTTTCCAAAACGGGCGGTCCTGTGAAAACCAGGAAATGACCATACAGACCCACACCGGGTCTTTTCAAAAAATCCGTATCAATGCCGGCCCATTGACGTCAGCTGACGGCAGTATTGTCGGTGCGGTTGAAAGCTTTTGTCTGCTGCCTGCCAAAAAAACACAAAAAGGTCCCTGTCTTGGTCAATATACGTTTCAGGGGATGATCAGCAAAAACATGGCCATGAAATCGCTTTTTGCCATGATACGGGATGTGGCCGCAAGTCAGGCCGATGTTCTCATAACCGGTGAAAGCGGCACCGGCAAGGAACTGGTGGCCCGGGCCATTCATACGCTTTCCCATCCGGATACCGCCCCTTTTGTGGCGGTCAACTGTTGTGCTCTGCCTGAAACCCTGCTGGAATCAGAGTTGTTCGGCCATGAAAAAGGGGCGTTTACCGGGGCGGATCAAATGAAACACGGCCGGTTTGAACTGGCTGAAAACGGCACCCTTTTTCTGGATGAAATCGGTGAATTAAAACCCGCCCTCCAGGTAAAGCTGCTCAGGGTTCTGGAGGAGAAGGAATTTGAGCGGGTGGGAGGCAGTTCCCCCATAAAACTGACCGCAAGAATCATTGCCGCCACCAACCAGAACTTGGACAAGGCCATGGTCCGCGGTGATTTCAGAGAAGACCTCTATTACCGGCTCAAAACCATCCCTTTACGTATACCCCCACTGCGGGAACGCATCGAAGACATCCCTTTGCTGGTGGACCATTTCATTGAAACATTCAATCACAAATATGATAAAGCCGTCCGCCTGGTGGATCCCAAGGTGCTTGATTTTTTCAAAAAACATCACTGGCCGGGCAATATCAGGGAACTGGAACGCTGCATGGAACACGCTTTTGTCTTTGTCAGGGGGCCCATCATCTTTCCCCGTTATCTGCCAAAGATGGATGATTTCACAGTTTTTGAAAGCACCAGTGCCGGCAAAAAAAACCGGTCAGAACCGGACAGCCTGTTGTGGGCGCTGGAAAAAGCAAACGGAAAAAGAGCAGAGGCGGCAAAGCTTCTGACCATAAGCCGCACCTCGTTGTGGCGGAAAATGAAAGGTGCCGGCCTGATATAGGCACGGAAAATTGTATAACCAACATGTAAGTACCTAAAACCATTCAAAAGGAGCAGCACCATACCAACATGTAAGTACCTAAAACCATTCAAAAGGAGCAGCACCATGACCGACAACGCCCTTTATATCGATGAAATGATGGATCAGTATCCGGCCAAACCGGAATACCTGATTGTTATTTTGCAAGACATTCAAAACAAGTACGGTTTCATCTCCGGTGATGCCATGCGCCTGGCCTGTGACCATGTTCATGTGCCGATGACCCAGGCCTATGCAGTGGCCACTTTTTACCAGTCGTTCCGCCTTGATCCCATGGGAGAGCACGAGATCAAGGTCTGTCTGGGAACGGCCTGTCATCTCAAAGGCGGCCAGCGACTGGTGGAGGATCTGGAAAGAAAACTCAAAGTAGCCCCCGGCGCGACCACCGAAGACATGCGTTTCACCCTGAATACGGTGAACTGTGTCGGTGCATGCGCCCTGGCGCCGGTGATATCCGTTGACGACAAATACCACCCCAATGCCACCGCCAAAAAAATGGAAAAGGTATTGAAAACCTTAACCGACCCATCACTTGAAGAGATGGAGGGAACAGGAAATGCATGATAACGCCCTTGCCGTAGAATCAGAGTCCTTGTGCCTCAGATCCCTTGATGATCTGAACCGGTTTAAAAAACAAATTATGGACAAAAGAGATCCGGACCAACCGGAAATCGTGGTCTGCCATGGAACCGGATGTCTGGCCAACGGCAGTGCCGAGGTCAGTGAGGCAATCCGGTCCTCCCTTGACGCATCCGGTATTGATGCCAAAGTGTTTCCTGGAATCAAAACCACGGGATGCCAGGGGTTTTGTTCCCACGGCCCCCTGGTGGTAATTCGTCCCCGGGGAGTATTTTACCAGAAGGTCAAACCAAAGGATGCCAAAGAGATCATTGAAAAAACCATTGTGCAAGGCGACATTGTCAAACGGCTGCTGTACAAGAACCCCACGGACGGCAAAAAAATTCTCCATGAACAGGATATCCCGTTTTACAAACGCCAGACCCGGGTGGTGCTGCATAACATCGGTAAAATCGATCCCACAGATATCTGCGATACCATTGCCGCGGGCGGATACCAGGGCCTGGCAAAAGCCCTGACCACCATGACCCCGGAACAGGTGGTA
>JAIVHE010000588.1:3247-4382 GCA_020201255.1 Desulfobacteraceae bacterium | reverse complement strand
TGAAAAGTTTGCGCAATGCGGGATTGTCACATGGATTTGTAATTTTGGAATCAAGGGAATTTTTGACAAAATTGAAAAAAGCAGATATGAGAGTGAAACGGAGTTTTTTGGTGTTCTGGCTGGTGCCATCTGTAGCCGTTGACATAAAACCAAGAATGTCTTCGGATGAGATGACCGAAAGATCTATGTCACCAAAGTGTTTTTGAAAACTGCCAAGGATGAACTCATAATTGCGCAACGTATTTTTTTTTTACGTTCATGCGCTGGTAATTAAAAAAGTGGTTGGTGCAATGGGTGATCTTCATGGTGGATCTCCTTTGATTGAAATTTGTGGAAAAGATCTGACGTGAGCATGGCAAATCGGCAGATCGGTTTTAAGTATACCAAAAATATTGGATACAACAAAACGGATGGAAAATAATTTATCAAATGGGCAAGTTGTGCCGTTGAGGTTGGATGGCTGGATTAAATTGCTTTTACTGTAGATATGAATAAAAAGAAACCCATGGAAAAAAATTTGTATTTAGAACCTTTCAGGCGAACGGAAAATCAGCCGGAAAAATGGTGGACCCTCTTGGGTTTCAGTATCATCCTGTTGGTATTTTTTATAGTCAGCCAGATAAATTTTCTGATGTTTCATACCTTGGCCGAGCTTTTCGCCATTCTTGTGGCCTGGAGTCTTTTTGTCATTCTCTGCAATAATAAAGATCGGATTGAGAATAAAGCCCTGGTGTTTGTCGGGATTGCCTACCTGTTTGTGGGCGGCATCGATCTGGTACACACGCTGAGCTACAGCGGTATGGGTATCCTTGAACCGGAAAGAGGAGCCAACCCGGCCACACAATTGTGGATTCTGGCACGCTATGTAGAAAGTATCTCCCTGCTATTATTTCCATTCCTTTTTTTCAGATCAACCCATATCGGGTGTTTACCATTTTTTCCTTCATAACTCTTGCCGGGTTTTTGTCCATTCTGTACTGGGAAATTTTTCCGGCCTGCTATATTGATGGTGTCGGGTTGACAGCATTTAAAAAAACAAGCGAATATATCATCTGCACCATTCTTGTGGCAGCCCTGGTGTTTCTCCGGCAGAAAAAGGCTGACCTTGATCCCCGTGTGTACCGTTATATTGTAC
>JAIVHE010000588.1:0-3060 GCA_020201255.1 Desulfobacteraceae bacterium | reverse complement strand
ATCATGCTGCTTATCGATCCCCGAACCGGTCGGATCATTAATGCCAATAAAGAAGCGGAGCAGTATTACGGGTATTCTTTGAACAACTGCTTGAGATGAAAATCCATCAGTTGAATCGGTTGTCACCGGAACATGTTGCGCAACAGATGCAACAAGCTGTTACCAGGCAAACCTCCCGATTTGAGTTCCAGCATCTTTTGGCGGATGGAAAAATCCGGGATGTGGAGGTTCATTCAGCACCGATAATGATAAAAAACCAGATGATATTGTTTTCGATTATCAACGATATCACGGAAAACAAGAAATTACAGGCCCAGCTTACCCAGGCTCAGAAGATGGAATCCGTGGGCCGACTGGCCGGCGGCGTGGCCCATGACTTCAACAACATGCTGGGGGTGATCCTGGGACATGTGGAGTTTGCCTTGGAACCGGTTTTGACGGATCAGTTCCGCCACATCCAGGCCATCATGTTCCATGCTGGAAAGAAGCTGTTCTCTGTGATGCTGCGGGGATACCACCATAACGGTTTCTTGGTTTTCGATTCCCTGGCGCAAAAACAATGCCTGGATCCCTAAAGCCTCGGACAGATCCGAATACAGGTGGACCATATGGGTTCCGTCCGGCACATCCAGGCCGCTAAATCCCAGCGCCACATGGCAGGCAGGGACACCGGAGGCTTTTTTCTCTGTCCCGGGGGAGAGGGTTTTTTATAAGGCGTTGCTTGCAGAGCCATGGGTGTTTTGTTCAACTGAGGGGGAGCCGCAGTGTATCGCAAAAAATGTGATTCGAGCCCGCGCGATATCATTCATCATCGTTCTTTTCGGTGGTTTTGGGCTCAAGCAACAGCGGCACCACGTACAATATGGTCAACGCCAGCAATGTGGCCAGAATGGCCACCACTTCCTGGCCCAGGCCTACCGCAACCCCCATTGCAGCGGTCAGCCAGAGACCCGCCGCGGTCGTCAGACCCCGAATATTGGACAGCGATTCGCTCTTGATGATGGTCCCCGCGCCAAGAAAACCGATGCCTGTCACCACACCCTGGATAACCCGGCTCATTTTGTCACTGAACGTGCCAGTGGGATCGGCGCCGATGACAAACAGCGCAGCGCCCAGCGATACCAGCATGTGTGTGCGCAGACCGGCCGACTTGCCCTGGTTTTCACGCTCATAGCCAAGAACGCCACCGAGCACCGCAGCCAAGCCCAGCCTGAGCGTAACCCGGGTGTTCTGCTCGATATCGTTGATATCCGAAAACTCTGAGGTAATTGTTCCCAGGATCACTTCCCATAGAGACATCCCTTGCTCCTTGTGTTGCTTCCGGGTTTGGCGATGGGGGATGGGGAGGGGATAAGAACTTGCTTTTTGCTAAAGAAAATATCAAAGATCCCCTAAGTGAAAAATATTTGAAAAATATTAATCCTCCCCTGATACAAGCACAACATGTTGTGCTTGTATACAAGCACAACATGTTGTGCTTGTATCAGGGGAGGTCTGATCCTGTCAAGATGAAAATCAGGCTTTTGAAAAAAAAAGAAAAACGATATTGATATTTGTCGGAAAGTTTGAAAAAAATCAATACCATTCATCAAATACAGGAATCCGGGAGTCTGAATTATCATAATCTGAATCTTCAACGTAAATATTCGGGTTAGAACTTTTTTTCAATATTAGAGAAAAAGTTCGGGACACTTCTGAAATATTGTGATAACGCAAGTTACATTGAGTCCGTCCCGGATCAAAGATTGTTGCAAGATGGCTGAGCTTCGACAATTGGAAATAATGCAGATTTGTTTTTTTGTGCCATTTCAAAAATTGAAAAGAGACCAAATATAAAGATGATAAACATTTCTGCACTTCATCCATTATGGCATGATATACAGCTATATAATTTTTTCGTGAAGGATGTGCTGATCCACACAAGAACTTGTTATGAGTATTAAGCCGATGTATCTACTAAAAGGAGATAGTTATGAAAGGTGATCGAGATATAGAGAAAGGATATTCTACCTCTGAATTCGTTTCTAAGTTACGGCGTTTGGCTGATGCGTTGGAATCAGGAGATAAATTTGAAATACAAATAGCCGGTGAGCGAATCTATGTACCAGTTCGTGCTATTTACAATATAGAACACGAAAGGGAGGGCTCAGAGGAAGAGATAGAATTTCAAATAAAATGGACAAATTGAATCTCATAACCAGTGCCAGCAATCGGACTTGGGTAAATCGTCACCGTTGTGGCGGGCGTTACAATATTTTTCTGTTCCAGGATTATCCACTGCGTGATTTATTGAGGCCCGGAATAATTTCGGTTACCAATTCAATACTTGATTTTGGAAAATATTCTTTAAAATCACGTAGGCGGTTTATAAACCTCACCTTTATGAAGTTGAACAAGCGTTCAATACTGCGAAAAAGGCAGGAGGCCATAAGCATTTCTTGCTTTGTCGCACTGGTGGTTGCCGAGATTATTCTCCCAGGATTGTGTAAATATTCTGCAGGTCGTAGGCCGGTTGTGATAAATTGAACAGGACACTTTGAAACCCACCCTTCCAATCAAAGCATTACACCTTGGGGCTCTCAATTCGGTTCCATTCATGGCGCTCTGGGAGGAATCAAACTCATGGGTCAGAAGAATTGGAACGGAAGTTGATTTTAGGCTGGAAATTTCACAACTGGGAAACACGACATGAAAAAAAGCACAACATGCACCACAGGTCAAGCAGGGGTTTCTTGCCATACGCATCACCAACCTTCTTGTCAATTTGGGTTTTACATTCAAAAGACTTGATGATGGAACACCAAGGATGCAAAAAAAATTTTGGTTGGCAATCGAGCCCTTTGATTTGATCTATCTTAAAGCGTACATATCACTATTTTGCCTGAAAAAACAATGTAAAACAAAATCGCTGTCACTTTTTTGGACATAAAGCTGACTAGGCCGAAATCAAGCAGTTCAAATAAGGATAATTATCGTTTGAACCTGGCGCTGGTTCAGCGTCGAGAGAGAGGTGTGAAAATATAAACCTTCCAGGGTAAGGCTTAGTCAGCCACCCGGTAG
>JAIVHE010000030.1:1523-18156 GCA_020201255.1 Desulfobacteraceae bacterium | reverse complement strand
GACCCGGCTCACCCCCTGGTATATATATCCGCCCCCTTCCAGGTGGTATCCGCAACCGGAAAACAGCAGCAGCAACCCCACCAGTATACAGAGCAATTTTTCCCCATTATCTTTTTTCCTGTTATCTCTTTTTATACCAGACAGTTCCATGTCACACCACGATATTTACAAGTATCTGTTTTTTGCGTACCAGAATGATCTTTTTTACCGGTGCATCCTGGATATGTTTTGCAACCTTGTCATCTGCCAGGGCCGTCTCTTTAATGGCAGATTCGGCAGTATCTGCTGCCACACTGAATCTGGCGCGCAGTTTGCCGTTCACCTGGACCACCACCAGCACCTCATCTGTTTCAATGCTGTCTGTGCGAAATGTGGGCCAGGACTGTTCCAGAATGGATCCCTGATGCCCCATTTTCTCAAACAATTCCTCACAAAAATGCGGTACAATGGGACTGAGCAGCAGCACCACGTTTTCCATGGCAGACAGCACAACCGCCTTCATTTCATTGTCTGATGTGTCTATATCAATGGTATAAACCGCATTCACCAGTTCCATGACAGCAGCAATGGCCGTGTTGAAATGAAAGCTTTCATCAATATCCGCTGTTACCTTCCGGATGGTCTGCTGGGTCTTGATATACAGGGATCTGGCTGCCTGATTTTTCAGATCCCGGGCAGGCCCTTTGAATGCTGCCACCTGGCTGGTATCAATTTTTTGCATGCAGGAGAGGGCCAGGCGCCAGACACGGTTGATAAAGCGGTTGCTGCCCTCAACCCCGTCTTCACTCCATTCCAGATCTCTTTCCGGCGGAGCGGCAAACAGACAGAAAAGCCGGGTAACATCAGCTCCGTATTTTTCCAGCAGCTCATTGGGATCCACCACATTTTTTTTGGATTTGGACATTTTAATGACCCGGCCTATTTCAACATCCTTGCCGCACCGGGAGCACACGAAAGTTTCATTTGCTTGTTTTTTGGCTTCCTCCGGAAAAAGATACCCATGTTCAGGGCAGGTCATGGTTTCTTTGCACACCATTCCCTGGGTGAGCAGCCGGGTAAAGGGTTCTTTGAAATCGATCATGCCAAAATGGTGGAGCACCCGCATAAAATACCGGGAATAAAGCAAATGAAGCACCGCATGCTCCACTCCGCCGATATACTGGTCCACAGGTGCCCAGTATTTCACAGCAGCCGGGTCGAACATTCCCTGGTCAAACCCGGGGGAACAGTACCGCAGATAATACCAGGACGACTCCACAAAGGTGTCCATGGTATCTGTATCCCGTCTGGCATCTTTGCGCCCGCATTCAGGACACACCGCCTGTTTGAAAAACGCCAGTGTGGGCAGAGGTGATCCGCCTTTTTCCAGGAGGTTGGCATCTTCGGGCAGTGTTATGGGAAGATCTTTTTCGGGAACCGGCACCACGCCGCAGTCCGGGCAGTGTATGACCGGGATGGGGGCACCCCAGTACCGCTGGCGCGAAATACCCCAGTCCCGAAGCCGATAGGAGACAGCTTTTTTCCCCCTTCCCTGCTCTGCCAGCCAGTCTGTGATGGTTTCAATGGCTTTTTCACTGTCCATGCCGTCAAATTGACCGGAATTCACCATGATACCCGGCCCTGCATAGGCGGTTTCCATGGTGTCCGGATCCAGGGTGTCATTTTCCGGCTGCACCACCACACGGATCAAAAGCCCATATTTTTTGGCAAAGTCAAAATCCCGCTGGTCCCCGGCCGGTACCGACATGATGGCCCCGGTACCGTATCCCATAAGCACAAAATTGGCAGTATAAACGGGGATTTCTTCTCCGGTGGCCGGATTTATGCAATATTTGCCGGTGAAAACCCCTTCTTTTTCATATTGTTCCAGACCTTCCAGGGACCGCTCCTGGGCCGCAACTTTTTCCAGAAAACCTGCCACTTCCTTTTCCTGCTGTGTTCCCCGGGATAGTGTTTCTACAAGAGGATGCTCGGGAGCCAGACACATGAAGGTGGCCCCGAAAATGGTATCGGGCCGGGTGGTGAATACCTGGATTTCTTCATCCATACCGGCAACCTGAAAGGTAAGTTCCGATCCCACGCTTTTGCCGATCCAGTTTTTCTGCATGACCGTGACCTTGTCCGGCCATCCCGGCAGTTTATCACAATAGACCAGCAGGTCTTCGGCAAAATCGGTGATCCTGAAAAACCACTGCCACAGCTTTTTCTGGTGAACCGGTCGGGAACACCGCCAGCATTTGTCCTGTTCCACCTGCTCATTGGCCAGAACGGTCTGGCACTTTTCACACCAGTTGACAAAAGATTCCTTGCGGTAGGCCATGCCGTTTTCCAGCATTTTAAGGAAAAGCCACTGTTCCCATTTATAGTATTTCGGGTGGCAGGTGGCAATCTCCCTGTCCCAGTCATAGGAAAAACCCATTTTTTTCAACTGGGCCCGCATGGCCCGGATATTATCATAGGTCCAGGCAGCCGGATGGGTATTGTTGTCAATAGCTGCATTTTCCGCAGGCATGCCAAAGGCGTCCCATCCCATGGGGTGGAGAACGTTGAACCCCTGCATCCTTTTATACCGCACCACCACATCTCCGATGGTATAATTGCGCACATGGCCGATATGAATTTTCCCTGACGGATAGGGAAACATTTCCAGCAGATAATATTTTTCTTTTTCAGGGTCTTCGGTAACCTTGAAAAGGTGATGATCCTGCCAATATGCCTGCCATCTGGGTTCAACTTCAGCAGGGTTGTACCATTCCTCCATTCTATATTTTCCTTTCACAAGCGTCTTCACAATGATTTTCACATTATCAAAACCTATTAGATGCCATAACCCAAAGCAAATAGCAAGACAACAATGACTGGTCTGAATATTTGCCATAAGCAACCCAGGTTTTCGACCTTTTGCTGCAACAATCTGTTCAAAGCCCCGCCCCTGGTGGTATCCTGTGCCCGGTCCGAGACCCTGCGGGGGCCAGGCTCCATGTGAGTAATGAATTAGAGCGATCCACTCTCTGACGGCAAGTAGCCCGCTATATTGTACCAGGCCCCCTCCGGCTCTGACGGCCCGTTCACAGGATACCACCAGGGGCTCCCTATAGCGTGTAGGCTGCAATAGCAAATATCCAGGTTCACCTTTTTTACCTTGACCCAAACAGCGTGTGATGGTATATAAAATGGTTTTGATACGCACCTGAATGGCAGGTGCTGTCGTATATAATCCTTGCTCCGGACGGAACCATATGCCGGGGCTTTATATCCGCAAGGAGAAAAAATGAGAAAGTATGAAACTATTGTTATTTCTGACCCTGACCTTCAGGATCAAGCACGCGCTGAGCTGTTTGATAAAATCAGAAATGTCATGGCCAAAGAAAACGGAATTTTTTTATCCCTTGATGACTGGGGCAGTAAAAAATTGGCCTATGAAATCAGAAAAAAATTACGGGGCCACTATGCCTGCCTTACCTTTGGCGGCACAGGAGACCTGGTAAAGGAACTGGAAAGAAATCTGCGCCTCAATGAAAATGTCATGAAATATATGACCATCCTTGTTTCTGATGATGTGACTGCAGAATCACTGGCCCAGGAAGTAAAAGATGCCGAAGCTGCAAAGGCTGCTTCTGATGCTGCAAAGGCTGCTTCGGTTGCTGAGACTGCAACCGAAACTGACGCGGATACTGGTGTCAAAACCAGTGAACAACCAGTAAAAACAGCGCAGGCATCCGGATCAGATGAACCGGCAGCACAAACAGAAACACAAACTGATGAAACAGTCACTGATGACCAGAACTGATTCAGGATTGGAGGAAAAATATCATGTATAAAAATCAAGGTCAAAGAGGTGACAGCAAGAACCGGTTTTACCAGCGGCGCAAAATATGCAGATTCTGTGTGGACAACGGCATGGAACTCGATTACAAAAACCCCAAAGCCCTGAAGCAGTTTATTACCGAACGTGGAAAAATCATTCCCAGACGGATCACCGGAACCTGTGCCAAACACCAGCGCAAGTTGACACTAGCAATTAAACAATCCCGCCAGATAGCCTTGCTGCCGTTTGTGGGAAGACCCCCGCAGTAAATCAAGACTGCCGGAGTATTTCAAGGTGACCAACATCATCCCCTACCCGTCTGCTGTCAAAGACATTGTTCTGGGCATCTGCCTGTGCATTCTGATCTTTGCCGTCAGTTATACGTTCCCTTTTGTGGGTGTATTCGCCCTGCTGGTGCTTCCATTGCCGGTGCTGTTTTACCGGCTCAAACTGGGACGCAACAGCGGCGGTATCATAGCAGCCGTCAGCTTTGCCATTCTCATGGTAATGACCCGGGGATTTGCCTTTGATACCCTGTATTTTGGTGCCCTGCTCATGACCGGGATGTTTTTGGGTGAATGTATTGAACGTCATATGGGCATTGAACGGACAATGATTTATACCGTTACCGGTGTTCTGGGTTCTGCACTGGCGGCATTTGTCGTGTATGCCGGAATCCAGACGACAGCCATGGGTGATATGGTGTCGGATTATATCACCCAGTACTTTCAGCTGACGTCTGCCTTGTATACTGACATGGGCATTGACAAAGAACAGATTGCCGCGTTGAACGCCGCATTCCTCATTGTTTTGCCCGGCATGCTCATTGTCTCGTATATGACCACGGTATGGCTCAATATTCTGATCATCAAAAAACTGCTGCGCAGGATCGGAATAACCCTCAAAAACATGGAGGACTTGAACCGTTTCAAGGCACCTGACGTGCTTGTCTGGGTGGTGATCGGACTGGGCGTGTTGTTGGCGCTGCCCATCGGCGCTGCCAAATACGTTGGCATCAATTGTCTGATTATACTAATGCTTGTTTATTTTTTTCAAGGAATTGCCATTATATCATTTTATTTCCAGAAAAAAGGATCCCCAACCTTTTTAAAGGTATTCTGCTATGGACTGATTGCTGTACAGATCTATTTTCTCATTCTGGTCATCGGCCTTGGATTCTTTGACAACTGGATCAACTTCAGGAAACTTACGCCGCAAAAATAATAACAAACCCTATCGGCCCGTGTAAAAGGGGCCAACCCTTTTTTGGAGGTTTACATGAAAGTCATATTAAAAGAAACCATTGATACCCTGGGCATTGCAGGCTCGGAATGTGAGGTTGCCGCAGGATATGGCCGCAATTATCTGCTTCCCCAGGGAAAAGCAATGATTGCCACGCCCCAGAACAAACGCGTTATGGAACAGGCCAGGGCAAAACTCGAACTGCAGATTGCCAAGGAGAAAAAACTGGCCGAAGAGATGGCCGCTAAAATCAAGGATGTGGTCTGCAAACTCAAAGCCAAAGTCCGTGAAGAGATTTATCTGTACGGTTCCATCACCACCCACGACATCAAAGAATCCTTGAACAGCCAGAACATATCGGTGGAACGCCGTTCCATCCTCCTGGCTGAACCCATCAAGCAGACTGGTGAATACAAGGTTCCCATAAGGCTCTACAAAGATGTGGAGCCGGAAATTACCGTGGTTGTCGAAGCAGAAGAAAAACAGGAAAAATAAAAGACATCCGCCTGTGCTGCCCGGTACCCTGGCCGGTGTCAGCACAGGTGTAAAACGGTTGGAAATTCAGTGGTTAATACCAAATCCAGAAAGTCAGATCCCCTCTTAGACCGGACACCGCCCCATGATCTGGATGCGGAAGCCTCATTGCTGAGTGCTATATTCATCACCAATGATGTGCTGTTCGATATCACCGATATTTTAGCCCCTGAAGACTTTTACAAGGGTGCCCACAAAAAAATTTTCCGGATCATCCTGGATCTTGCGGCACAGGAAGAGCCGGCAGATCTTGTGACGGTTGCCAATGCCCTTAAAAAAAAGGATGAGCTGGAAAGCATAGGTGGTGCCGCATATCTGGCATCCATTGCAGATGCAGCTCCGGTTGCGGTAAATGCGGTACATTATGCCAGAATTATCCAGGGCAAAGCTTCCTTGCGCGCAATGATTGATGCTGCCTCAAAAATCATCCAGCACTGTCTTGAAGACAAAGGCAATGTGGAGGATACCATTGATTTTGCCGAATCTTCCATTTTCCAGATATCGGAAAAAAAATCCGGTGGATCTTTCAGATCCCTGGGAGAACTGATCAATATAAACATTGATAAATTGGAAGAACAGCAGGGAAAAGACGGGGGGCTTTCCGGGCTTTCAACGGGGTATATGCGCCTGAACAAAATCACGTCCGGACTTCAGATGACCTCTGAAGCCCGCATTGATTCCAACCGGCTTCGCACCGGATTCATCAGCCAGGAAGACTGGCAGAATGCCACGGATGCTGCGGGCATTCTCAATGAAATGCCTATTTTCATCGATGATACCCCCAATATCACGGTCATGGATGTCCGCGCCAAGGCCAGAAAACTTTACCAGAAGCACGGAGAGCTCGGGTTGATCATCATAGACTACCTCCAGCTCATGAAAGCCCCGTTCAATTCCGACCGAAGGGACCTGGAGATCGCTGAAATATCCCGGGGGCTGAAAGCCCTGGCCAAAGAACTGAATATCCCGGTCATGGCATTGTCCCAGCTCAACCGCATGCTGGAACAGCGCTCCGATAAACGGCCCATGATGTCGGATCTGCGTGAATCAGGTGCCCTGGAACAGGATGCAGACATCATTGCCTTTATTTACCGAGACGAGGTATACAACAAGGAGCCGGACAACCCCAAAAAAGGGACCGCTGAAATCATTGTGGCCAAAAACAGAAACGGTGCCATCGGTACGGCCCCGATGCATTTTCACGACCAGTACACCCGGTTTGAGGAACTGGCACCGGACAGATATCAGGAATTTCAATGAAAAAACAGATCTACGGCAATCTGGCCGGTCTTCGCAATGTCCAGATCAAACGCATTGAAAACCTGTATTCTGTAAAATCTGCGCCACAATATATCATCAGCCCTGATATTGCCGCGGAACTGGTGCAGATATCCCATGATATCCGCCGCCAGGTGGGTTTGATGGTGGACAGAAACGGCAAAACAATCTGTGTCATTGCCGGAGACCCCCATTGCATTGTGATTCCTGTGACACCGGACCATATGGCAATACCGGGACGGCTCAAAGGCCTGCGGTGCATCCACACCCACCTGCAGGATGAACCCCTTACCCAGGATGACCTCACAGACCTTGCCCTGCTCCGCCTGGACTATATCACTGCCATCTGTCTGACACAGGATGGGCAGCCAGGACCGGTATACTCGGGTCACGTGCTCCCGGATGAGACCAAAGAACCCTATCAGATACTGCCTGCAGCCACCATATATGATCTGAACATCGACTGTCTGTCCCGGATCATGGCTCTGGAAACCGAACTGTCCCGGAAAAACGCCCTGCACAAACCGGCATCAGGCCGGGAAAATGCCTTTTTAATCAATGCGGTCATCCAGGATCCCCGGGAAGCATCCGCCTCCATGGAGGAACTCAAAGAACTTTGTAAAACCAGCAGCATCAACGTTATCGGCACCGCAGTCCAGCGCAGAAAAAAGATCGACCCCAAATTTGTGGTGGGAAAAGGAAAATTGTCTTCTCTGGTGATCAAAGCCATACAGAACCATGCCACCATGCTGGTATTTGACAGAGAATTGTCCTCTTCCCAGATCCGGTCCATTACCGATTTTGTGGAAATGAAGGTCATAGACAGAACCCAGTTGATCCTGGACATTTTTGCCAAACAAGCCAGATCCAGGGAGGGAAAATTCCAGGTGGAACTTGCCCAGATGGAATATCTGCTGCCCCGGCTCATCACCAAAAATACTGCCATGTCCAGGCTCACCGGCGGAATCGGCGGCAGAGGCCCTGGCGAAACCAAGCTGGAAATCAACAGAAGGCGGGTACGGGACAGAATCACACGCCTGAAAAAAGAGATAGTACAAATTCGCAAACAACGCAGCCAGCAGAAAGCAAAAAGAAGACAAAAAAACCTGCCCGTCATTTCCATTGTAGGGTATACCAATGCCGGCAAATCCACCCTTCTCAACACCCTGACCCAGAGCAATATCGTTGCGGCAGACCGGCTGTTCGCCACTCTGGATCCCTCTTCCAGGCGCCTGCGGTTCCCCCGGGATATCGAGGTTATTATCACCGACACAGTGGGGTTTATCCAGAATCTTCCCAAAGAACTGTTGGAGGCGTTCCATGCCACTTTGGAAGAACTGGCCGAAGCAGACATCATTTTGCATGTCATCGACATCAGCAATCCCCGGTATATGCAGCAGAAACAATCTGTGGAAAAAATTCTAACCCAGCTGGATCTGGACAAAATTCCGGTGTTGTATGTATTCAACAAGGTGGATCTGTTGGATATGGCAGACTTTGACAACAAATGGCTGTTACACCAGGGCATCTGTGTGAGTGCACACAACAAACAGACCCTGCCCCCTCTAGTGGAAAAATTAGAAACCATGGTCACTTTGCACAATGCCAATTAGGTGTTGACCAACGTTTCATTTTGCTTTACATATACACACATTTTTTTACAAATCAAAGAGATATGCAGACAGGACATTTGGAACAGATGATTATCAGCGACCGTGAGAGACAGGATTCAATGGATATCCCTGAATGTTTTGGCGAATTCAGTAAAAACAACAAAATGTGCTTCTCCCATTGCGCCATTTCGATCCGATGCTGTATCATGCGCAGCAGACACCCCAAAATGGACATCTTTGAAAAGCTGCTCATCCACAACCATTATGCGGTAAAACTCCACTGACAGCCATGCCCCTGTGGGAGCAACAACGCATGATAACACCGGCCACAGGATTGTTCTGTTTTTATATGAGAGATGTCACCCGTCAGTACTCAGTTATCAGCTTCAAGTAAACAAATACAAATTCTTCCCTGCTGTTTACTACCAGCTAACGGCTAACAGCTATCAGGCAAATATTTTTCCGGGATTCAGGATCTGCCGGGAATCAAACACAGCCTTGATCTTTTTCATGAGATCCAGTTCAACCGGTCCTATTTCCAGGGACAGATAGGCCATTTTGGTCAGTCCCACACCGTGTTCCCCGGTGATGGTGCCACCCAGTTCAAGGGTGGCTTCAAAAAGTTGGTCCACCGCTTTTTGGGCCTGTTTTGCCTGGGAGGCATTTTGCTTGTCATACATGATATTGCAGTGGATATTGCCGTCTCCGGCATGGCCGAAACTGACAATGGTCAGGCCGGATGCCTGCTGAATTTTTTTGATGCGCGCCACCATGTCCGGTATTCTGGAGATAGGCACCACAATATCTTCGTTGATTTTCTGGTTGGCAATTTTATAGAGAATGGGGGACAAGGCTTTTCTTGCCTCCCACAATGCAGCAGCTTCCGTTTGATCTTGTGCCATGCGGATGTCAAGGGCCATAGATTTTTTGCAAAAATCCATGATCAGATCTGTCTGGGTCTTCACTGTCCGGGCATCTCCGTCCACTTCCAGAATCAGCAGAGCTCTGGCCTGATCCGGCAGTGCAAAGCGCAGATGGTCTTTTACCAGGCCCAAAGATGCTTCATCCAGATATTCCACACACCTGGGTATTACCGCCAGGCGCATGATGCCGGAAACCGCTTTCGCCGCCTTGTGCATGTCATCAAAACACACGGCCAGGGTGGACACGCATTCGGGTTTTGGCAAAAGCTTGAGTATAATTTGGGTCACCAGGGCCAGGGTACCTTCAGACCCCACAATAAGACGTGTCAGATCATACCCTGCCACCCCTTTGGCGGTGGAAACACCGGTCTTGATGATATCACCACAGGGCAGCACCGCACGAAGCCCGAGTACATATTCTCTGGTGACCCCGTATTTCACGGCCCTGGGTCCTCCGGCACATTCGCCGATATTTCCGCCGATGCTGCATATGGCGGCGCTGGCAGGATCCGGCGGATAAAACAGTCCGCGCTCTTCCACTGCTTTGTGCAGATCTGACACGATCACCCCGGGTTCCACGGTTGCCGTAAAATTCTCCGGATCAATGGCAATGATGTTGTTCATCCGGGTGGTCACCAGGACCACGCCTCCCTGGATTGGCACGGCCCCCCCGGTCATGCCCGAGCCGCTTCCCCTGGGAATGATCGGCAATCGTTTTTCCCAGGCCAGTTTCATGATATCCGCCACCTGGGTTTCCGATGCCGGAAACACCACTGCATCCGGCAGACAGGAGGTGCCTGTGGCATCATAGGAATAGCACAGAAGATCTTCTTTGTTCCGGGTCACATACTCTTTGCCCACAAGCTTTTGAAGGTGCCTGTAAACAGAAGCGCACATAGCCATCTAAAATTTTCCTGATTCAATTTTTTTTGACAGATACTGCACCTGTTCAAACAGAATACCTTTCTGCTGCAGTTCTTTTTCCACGGCATTCACCGAATAAATGGCGGTGGCATGGTAGCGCTTGAAGCTGGAACCGATTTTCTTGATGGGCTGGTCTGTATATTTTCTGGATAAGAATATGGCCACCTGGCGGGGTTTGACAATGCGTTTTTTCCGGGATTTGGAGACAAGGTCCTTCTCGGTTACGGCATATTCTTTACACACCAGTTTTTTGATCACATCAATGGTGATACGTTTCTGATGTTTGCGGATATTGGCCAGCACACTTTTTGCAAGTTCTATATCAATATTGCATCCGAGAAGCTGGCCCTTGGCTGCTACACCAAACAACCCGCTTTCCAGCTGCCTGACATCATCGCACAATTCCTGGGCAATATATTCAGTAACCTGGGCGGGAATAATGCAATCCGGTCAAACGGGACCGCAGCTGGTCATCAATTTTGGGAATATCATCTGGAAGGTCACAGCCTGAAAAAATAATTTTCCGGTCTGCATTCAGCAGATAATCAAGGGTAATGGCCAGTTCTTTCTGGATCGCCTGCTTTCCGGATAAAAAATGGATATCTTCTAAAATCAGCAGCTCACATTTTTTGCGGTATTTTTCCTTGAAGGTGTCAATAGTATTATTTTTCAACGCATAAATCATTTCATTGGTAAAATCCTCTGCTGTTACATAATAGACCCGCAGTGCATTTTGTTTGGTAATCACATGATGTCCTACAGCCTGGGAAAGATGGCTTTTGCCCAGACCAGTTTTGCCCAAAAGATACAGGATACCCGCACCGTTCATTTTCCCCTGGGCCAGAGACAGGGAAGCGGAATAGGCAAAGCTGGAATTGTCCCCCACCACAAAATCATCAAAAGTGTAGCCTTTTTTCAGCATCCTGCCGCTGTTGAAGCACAAACCGAATCCGGGCAGAGAAGCCTGAATTGGATGTTTTGTTTTGGGTTTTAAAACCCCTGCAGCCGATACGCCATCAGAAGCTTTTTTGGGAGATTCTTGTGTGGTAAAGGTAATGTGTACCGGGTGCCCGAGTTTTTCGAATTCTGTTTCAAACAATGCCTGGTAATTTTCCTTCAGCCGTCTGACAAAAAATGCATTGGGTGTGGACAGACTGATGCAGCCATCTTTATGTTCCAGAAGCTCAAGGGGATCGATCCACATCCTGTAGCTGTGATCAGGGATTGTTTGTTTGATTTGAGATTTGACCTGTGCCCAGAATCCGTCCATGGTTTTCAACAAGAAGACCTTTCTTTTCACATAAAAATTGGAGTTATTATCAATGGTGCCAAGTTACTGCATTACGCAGTGAATACGAACAGACCCAAAAAAAAGTATGTGTTTTTCTATGCGAATATCCATTCCTGGTCAAACCGGATCATCCGTGTTAGGAAAAGATGAGCATTTTGTTTGGCACAATTATTCAACCCACTGAAATTGCTTTATTTTTTTTGTGAAACAGCGGGTTTTTCAAAAATTACAGTCACTTCCCCAAGTTCTTATTTTTGTAGGAAATTTCATAGATTCACCTGCTGTGCAAATCTGATTAGAATTTTTTTTTCTTTGATTTTCTTTTAATATCGTTGTTTTTTGTCAATTTAGACAAAAAACAACGATCTTTTTTTTGTTCTATCATACCAATGGTTTCACAATTTATCAGGTCCATAATATTTACAATCCCCACCTGCAATAGTATATTGTTCATTTTTAGCCAAAATGAAAGCCTTTCAATTACATATGGTATCCATGTCTGGACAAAAATTGCGTACAAACCGCCGGCCCTTCATCGGTATTTCCATGGGAGACCCTTTGGGCATAGGACCTGAAATCCTGGTCAAGGCATTGCAGCACCCGGGTATATATGACATCTGCAAACCCCTTGTCATTGGAGATCCCCATGTTATGGGGCATGCGCTTTCACAATTTTGCAGCCCCATGTCCCTGCACCGGATCACCCGGCCAAATCAGGGTGTTTATTCATCCAATTGTCTTGATCTTCTGGCAGTTTCAACACTTTCCCTGGATACTTCGGCCGCACCATCCATGACACCTGCCATCGGCCGTGCCATGGCAGAGTATATCCATACCGGAGTGGATCTTGCCCTGCGCCGGGAGATTGCCGCCTTGGTCACCTGTCCCATCACCAAAACCGGCCTTGCGCTGTCCGGATCTCGTTTCCATGGCCATACGGAAATGATTGCCCACCAGACCCGCACCTCTGAATTTGCCATGATGCTGGCCGGAAAAAAGCTCAAAGTGGTCCTGGTAACCATTCATATCCCTTTGGCAACGGTTTCTCAAACCCTTACCCCAAAAAAGATTGTCAACACCATTCTTTTGACCCGAACTGCTCTGATAAACCGGTTCAATATTGCCCATCCCAGGCTGGCAGTGGCCGGCCTCAATCCCCATGCCGGTGAAGACAGCCTTTTTGGTACAGAAGAGCGGGACACGATTTTACCGGCTGTTGCCATTGCCAGACAAAAAGGCGTTGATGTCCAGGGCCCCCTGCCGCCGGACACGGTTTTTTTCCACGCGGTGAACCAAAAATATGATGCCGTGGTGTGCATGTACCATGATCAGGGACTGATTCCCTTTAAACTGATCCACTTTGCGGACGGGGTCAACATCACTCTGGGACTGCCCATCATCAGGACATCTGTTGACCACGGCACAGCCTATGACATCGCCTGGCAGGGAAAAGCTGATCCTGCAAGTCTGGTCCAGGCAATGAAAACAGCTGTTTTCCAGGCCAATAACAGAACGGATCAGGACCATTGCCATGGATAACATCATTATCCAGGGTGCCAGGGAACACAACCTGAAAAATATTGATGTGCAGATTCCCAAAAACCGCCTCACGGTGATCACAGGACTGTCCGGTTCAGGCAAATCCTCTCTGGCCTTTGACACCCTGTATGCCGAAGGACAGCGGCGGTATGTGGAATCTTTATCCACATATGCCAGGCAGTTCTTAGGGCAGATGGACAAGCCGGATGTGGATGTCATTGACGGTCTGTCTCCTGCCATATCCATTGAACAGAAAACCGCCGGCCACAATCCCAGATCCACGGTGGGCACTGTCACTGAAATTTATGATTACCTGCGGCTGTTGTTCGCCAGGGTGGGAACGCCTTATTGTCATGTGTGCCACAAACCCATTCTGGCCATGTCGGTCGACCAGATCTGTGACCGGATCATGGCCATGAAACAGCAGACACGCATCATGCTTCTTGCACCCCTTGTCCGGGACAAAAAAGGACGGCATGACGCTGTTTTTTCCAACATTAAAAAACAAGGGTTTGCCAGGGTCCGGGTGGATGGTCAGATATATCCTGCCCATGACCATCCGGTTCTGGACAAAAACAAAAAACATGAACTTGCAGCGGTGGTGGACCGCCTTGTTATCAAACCCGGCATTGAAAAGCGGCTCACCGATTCTCTGGAACTTGCCCTGTCCCTGTCAGAGGGAACTGTCATTGTGATGGATCTAACCCGAAATCAGGACATTTTGTACAGTGAAACCGCTTTTTGCCACACCTGCCATATCAGTTATCCGGAACTTACCCCTGCTTCTTTTTCCTTTAACTCCCCCCATGGGGCCTGTCCCCATTGTGACGGCCTGGGAACGGTCACCGAGTTTGATCCTGATTTGATCGTACCGGATCCCAATATCTCTTTGCGCCAGGGGGCTGTACTTCCCTGGCAGAACCGTGATTCAGTCCAGTTCATGGAATTTTTGGATGCCCTTACCACCCATTATAATGAAGATATTTATACCCCCTTTAAAGAATTGTCTTCATCATTTCGCCACACCCTTTTATTTGGATCCGGACAGCAAAAAATCAGTTTTTACATGGAACGTGCCGGCAAAAAAATTATCTACAAAAAAACATTCGAGGGCATCATCCCCAATTTGAAACGGCGCTTTCATGAAACCGATTCCCCTGTTGTGCGCGATGACATCAAAAAGTATATGAATTTTATTGCCTGCCCCCAATGCAAAGGAACCCGTCTGAATCCAGCTTCTTCCTGTGTCAGGATCGCAAAATTCACCATCTGGGACCTTTGCAGCCTTTCCATTCCCAAAGCCCTGGCCGCCATTTGTGCACTGGAACTTACCGGAAAAAAAAAGGTCATTGCCGCAGGTATTTTGAGGGAACTTTTGCAGCGTCTGGGTTTTTTGGAAAACGTGGGCCTGGAATACCTGACCCTTTCCCGGTCTGCCGCCACACTGTCCGGCGGTGAAAGCCAGAGAATCCGCCTGGCTACCCAGATCGGTTCCAGGCTTACAGGTGTTTTATATGTGCTGGATGAACCCAGTATCGGTCTGCACCAGAGAGACAATGCCAGGCTCATCAAAACCCTCATGGATTTGAGGAACCTGGGCAATACTGTTGTGGTGGTGGAGCATGATCTACAGACCATAATGGCCGCAGACCATGTCATTGATATCGGTCCCGGTGCCGGTATAAACGGCGGCCGGGTCATGTTTTCCGGACCGCCTGAAGACCTGGCTGCCTGTGCAGATTCTCTGACAGGCCAATACCTTTGCGGCAAAAAAAAGATCCCTGTGCCGGCCAGGCGCAGAAAAGGCAATGGCAAGGCAGTAACCGTTGTCAACGCATCCGCCAATAATCTCAAACATATCACGGTTTCCTTTCCTTTGGGCTGCTTTATCTGTGTGACCGGCGTATCTGGATCAGGAAAATCCACGCTGGTATTGTCCACCCTGTACCAGGCCCTGTCCAATCAAATCAACCATTCCCGAAAAACCGTGGGATGTCATGAAGGTATCACGGGCATTGCATATCTGGACAAGGTCATTCACATTGATCAGTCCGCCATTGGAAAAACCCCCCGGTCCAACCCGGGCACCTATACCGGTGTGCTCACCCATATCAGGGAATTGTTTGCAAAGACCCCGGAAGCCCGTGCCAGAGGATATAAGTCCGGCCGGTTCAGCTTCAATATCCGGGGCGGCAGGTGCGAAGCCTGTTCCGGGGATGGTATTGTAAAAATTGAGATGCATTTTCTGCCTGATGTGTATGTGGCCTGTGATGTGTGCAAAGGAAAACGCTACAACAGAGAAACCTTAGAGATCAGGTACAAGGGGCGCAATATCGCCCAGATACTGGATAAGAGAATTATCCAAAAAAAGTACCGGAAAAACCATTTTTATTCTGGATGAACCCACCACAGGGCTGCATGCCGATGACATAAACCGGCTGTTATCGGTTCTGGACAGGCTGGCGGCTGCCGGCAACACAATTGTGGTCATAGAACACAACCTGGATGTAATCAAATACGCCGATCATATCATTGACTTAGGCGTGGAAGGCGGTGACAAGGGCGGTCAGATCATTGCCCGGGGAACGCCTGAAAATGTGGCACAAAACAAACAATCCTATACCGGATATTATCTGGCAAAGGTTCTCAACGGCTCTGACGGTCCGTTCACAGGACACCACCAGGGGCCTTAAGGATCCGGATCTATGATACATATATCCGTGTCACAGGGGCATGCCCCATCCACCTCAAAGGCATAGGCGATCCTGGATGCCTTTCTGTGCAGATCAACTGAAATTTCGGGGAAAAATGTGTCATCATTCAGGGAGTCCAACGCTTTTTTATCAGGAATCGCATCTATCCCCTGGCCTGTGACCTTGCCGGAAATCCCATCGATGATTTCCGCATCTTCACCATTGGTGGTCACAATGACAGGAATCTGGTAGGAAAAAACAATCCGGGACATCGCCAGATTGGAAAGCCTGCGGGACACAAGAGACCCTGGCGCATACCGTACCATCATGCCGGTTTTTTCCCCTGATTGGACAAGAAAATCGATACGCAGACAAGCGGATCTTTCCCCGGCATGGATGATCACCGGCCAAAGGCTGTGGATCTCTTTTTTGTCATACCCGCAGCCCTGAACCAGATACCGGGCTATTTTCTGTCGGTACCGTTCATCATGGGTATCAGGCACAATGTTATTGGTCAGAAAATCGGTGAGCTCTCCCATAACAAGGTGGTGTGGATTTTGTTGCATGAACCTCTCCTGTATCGATAAAATGCTCTACATACATGTGTTTTATTATAATACGACGGGTCCTGGTGTAAAGCAAAAAAGCCCTGACCGATTGTGGGCCTTCAGTCACTTGCGTGATGGGATATCTTATCTTGGAGTTGGCTTCCCGCTTAGATGCTTTCAGCGGTTATCCTTGCCCAACTTGGCTACCCAGCAATGCCGTTGGCACGACAACTGGAACAC
>JAIVHE010000030.1:0-1448 GCA_020201255.1 Desulfobacteraceae bacterium | reverse complement strand
GCTAATCGAAGATCTTTGACTGTCTTCTTTTACAAAGCATTCTCCCAGGACATATTGACACCCATCATCAGTTTCAAATGCTTTCCAATCATTACCGAAGGTCAAAATATTCGAGACAGTCTTTTTGTGGTAGGAGCCATCACCCACATAAACAAAAACAGTTCTAAAAGCCACAATGTCTTCTGGCTGAACCTGTCGAAAGAAAAAGTCATAACGGTTCTTGACCATCCTTTGACCAATGGATATACCGATCAGGCCACTTAAAAGAAGAAGAACACTTATTATTGCAGGCATTGTCACCTCCGTTTTTTGTATATTTGTATTGAATTGCTTATAGGAATACCAGAACAGAGGGAATGCTTCAAGAAAAGTTGTTGCTATAATTTTTATATATTAAAGAGTTGCGTATAGAAGAATGGTTTAAAATGATGCTTGTGGCTCATATGGTTTAACAACAGCTACTCACATTAGTTAAACGATTCATTCATCAAACAAAGGAGTCCGCCATTTTTACAGAATCAATATAGAATTCGGGCAATTTTGATTCAATCGATTTGCCGGATATTGAATCGAAAATTTTATTTTTCCAATCCCCTTTTTCAAATATTTCAACTATACTTGATTTTGGCAAAACTCAGCCATTTTTGCCCAATCTTTCCTGTGTTAACGGACCATAGCAGGTATTGAATATTAATGGTATCCATAATTTTTCATGGCCTTGAAAACTCATGAAGCGGATAATTCATCCTTGAATGTCATCTTCATCATAAATGTCTAAATCGGGATAATATTTTTTGGCACATTCTTGGCAAATACCATGACTGAACACTGCATCAGAATGTTCATGGATATAAGATTCAATCTGGGTCCAGTACCCTTTATCGTCACGTATTTTTTTGCAATGGGAGCAAATGGGGAGTAGACCGCTCAAAGTTTTGATTTTTAACAGTGCTTTTTTCAAAGCTTCATTTTTTTCTCTGAGCATCAGATGAGTTTCAATTACTTCTTTGAACTGTTCCAGCATTATTTCATACCGGTGGCTAAAGTCATTTTTTTTGTTATCAATGGTACAAATAGTACCAAAAATATCACCATTGGGCCAGCAAACGGTATCAGTGCTTCTTCATTCATTTTTTCACTCCTTGAGTCAGAAGGGTTTTTACTATTCATCATCTCACGGATTTTTTAGGCGAGATCCTTCATCCCCTTTGGTTTCATTTTATGCTTTATCCAAAACTTCCCGAATCTTCGTTGTCATATCCGCCATTGAAAACGGCTTCTGGATAAATGCCACTCCATCATCCAGCACCCCGTGATGGGCAATAACGTTGGATGTATACCCGGACATGAACAGCAGTCCTATATCAGGATAAAGAGCGGTAATTTGCCCAGCCAGGTCACGACCGTTCATCTCCGGCATGACCACATCCGTCATGAGAAGATGAATT
>JAIVHE010000278.1:2992-5491 GCA_020201255.1 Desulfobacteraceae bacterium | reverse complement strand
CCTCACCTGTCCGGCCGGAGATGCCGGCGCCCGAATCCTGTTCCAGGAATATAAAACCCGGACCCAGAGTGTTGCTGTCGCAGATGCAGGCATTCTCAAGGATGTAGACACCCCTGCCGACTACAGAGACCTCTTTTGAAAGCTGTTAGCTGTTAGCCGTTAGCCCTTAGCTGTTAGCTATTGGTACGCAATTATTCGTTTCCAGTAAACAAAATTTCCCCTGCTGTTATCACCGGCTAACGCTTTCATACTTTGTTGTGCCCGCCAAGGCATGGGTGTTTATATGAAAGCCGTCAGCCGTCAGTACTCAGTTATCAGCTTTCAATAAACAATTACAATTCCCTGCTGGCACTAAAAGCTAACAGCTAACAGCTAAAAGCTAACAGTTGACAGGCAAAATCCCTTCTGGTATGTAACAGACACAATACAGGCATGAAGTCTGCGTTACAACCGGCTGCAAATATAATAAAAGCCATGCCCGGATGGGCATAACAACACATGAAAGCTGATGGCTGACGGCTTTTATATAGTGGCTGACCGAAAACCCGGTGATTGGACGTAAACTTGCCCAGGTGTAAGGCGCAAAAAATTTTTAAACCGGAGTGTACTCAAGTACATGAGGATTTTAAAATTTTGCAGCAACGCAGCAGATGGGTGAGTTTACGTTCAATCACTATATAAAAAATCACACTGCCATGAAGGCATGCCCCTGATATGGGATTGTTTTCGTGGTTTTTTTTTGCAAAGGAGCGCTGCATGCATACCATTGCTGCCACAAAGAAAACAGTGCAAAACAGTGTAACCAGGCACAAGAATAATATCATTCAGATCGGTATCCATGGGATTACAGCCGTACTGTTGGCTGTGGCATGTATGATACCACACCTGTATGCCGCAAAAGAGGCCCGGGCAAGTGATGTCCGAATTGCCGACAGCAAGGGAGACTGGGGCTATCCCAATCCCTTCCGCCATTATCCCAGAGGTTCCGGCTATGTCCGCATGTCCTGGGTGTTTGACACCCTTGTCTGGAAAGACCGGAAAGGGTATATACCGGCCCTGGCCCGGACATGGTCCTATGATCCGGACAAATCCGCCTTTGTTTTTACCCTGAATCCCGGGGCCAAATGGCATGACGGACAGCCTGTGACGGCACAGGATGTGGCCTTTACCATTGCATATTATAAAAAGCATCCCTACCAGTGGGTTTCCGCTGATGCCGTGGACCAAGTGGAAGTGGTTGATCTGCCCCGCCATATCTGGGAAAACATCACAGACCCCCGTGCTTGTGATGAGCCGGCATGCTTTATCGGCAGCGGTCCCTATGTGTTCAAAGATTTCAATAAAATCCAGGGTACCTATCTGTTTGAGGCGTTTGCAGAGTATTATCAGGGACCGCCCGAAAAAAAGCGTCTGATTTATGTGCGTACGGCAAAACCCTTGATGTCTCTGGCAACCGGACAGGTGGATCTGGCAAATATCCAGCCTGATATGGCCGGTCCCTTGGACAAAAAAGGACTGATCATCATCAAGAATGAACGGGGCTGGAACAAGAAACTCATGATCAATCATAAAAAAGCGCCCTTTGATGACCGCAGGTTCCGCCAGGCACTGGCTTTTGCCATAGATCAGCACGAAATTATCGACAAGGCCCATCGCGGTTTTGCAACACCTGCCTCTTATGGCCTGTTAAGCATTGACCATGACATGTATAATCCAGATACCCCCCAATACCGCTGGGACCCGCAAAAAGCCCGGGATATGATTGCATCCCTGGGCTGGACCAAAGGACCGGACGGTTTTTTTCACAAGAACGGTCACCCCCTGGAGATTGAATTGATTTCTTCGAGCATCACTGTGGCCGGTGAAAGCGTGGCGGACCGGGATGGAGAAATCATCAAAAAACAGCTCACAGATATCGGCATACACGTCACTTTGATCAATCAGGAGCATACCACTACAGACAGCCGGGTCAGAAACTGGGATTTTGATCTGGCAGTCTCCGGTCACGGGGGCATTGCAGGGGACCCCCGGATCCTTAACGAAATGATATCCTCAGACTATGGGGCGGGATCCGTCAACTGTGCCCGGTATGATGACAGTCCGGATCTCAATGCCCTGCTGACAGAACAGATCAGGGAGATGGACACGGCAAAGCGCAGGCAGATCGTCTTCAGGATCCAGGAAATCTACGCACGGCAACTGCCGGCTATATCTCTGTATTATCCTGATACCATGGCAGCCTACAACAAGGATGCAGGCGTGACCTGGTTCTACACCCAAGGGGGTATCAGCAAAGGTGTGCCCATTCCCCAGAACAAAATGTCTTTGATCAGATAGGCTGTTGTCCATGCGCACCAGACACTATAAATGGAGGGGACCTGTTTTTGCCTACCTGGCAGCCGCCCTGATCCTGGTATATCTCAGTTACCTTTTGCCGCAGCTGTTACCCGGTGATTTTGTCACAGCCATGTACGCGGGATCGGATGTCACCCTCAATGC
>JAIVHE010000278.1:0-2987 GCA_020201255.1 Desulfobacteraceae bacterium | reverse complement strand
TTGCTGCTGTTGGTTTTTGCCCTTCATCTGGGGTGGTTTCCGGCAGCCGGGGCCCAGACCGCCTATGCACAGCAGACCACTTTCCAGTGGGTGGTGGATGTACTGCATCACCTGTCGCTGCCCCTGGTCACCCTGGTTGCCGCCTATTTTCCCGGCAATTTCCTGCTGGCCCGGGCCGGTATGGTCATGGTCTTGAAAAAACAGTTTGTTTTGACTGCAAAGGCAAAAGGCCTTCCACCAGGACGGGTGCGCTATGCCCATGCCGCCCGAAATGCCCTGTTGCCTCTGGTCACACGCTTTGGCCTGCGGTTTGCGTTCATGATCACAGGCGCCCTGGTGGTGGAAACTATTTTTTCCTATCCCGGCCTGGGAACCCTGCTGTTCAACGCCATTTCCATGCGGGATCTGCCCCTGATTCAGGGCATTGTACTGTTTGCATCCCTCATGGTGCTGCTGGTCAACCTGGGCATGGAATGGGTGTATGCCCTGCTGGACCCGCGGGTGACCCATGCATCTTGACGCGGGCTCCAGGATAAAAAAAGATCCCTGGTTCATCATCGGGTGTACCCTGCTGGTGCTTCTTTTTTTCGGGGCATTTATCGGACCGTTCCTGGTTCCCTGGGATCCCCTTGACACCGGGTTTGTGCCTTTGAGCCCGCCGTCAGCCCATCACTGGCTGGGCATCAATGACGGGGGAATGGATATATTGTCCGAACTGGTATGGGGATTGCGAAATACCGTGGTATTCGGTCTGATTGCCGCCACTGCCGGGCTGATCCTGGGTGGGGTCATCGGTCTTGCGTCTGCGTGGATGGGGGGATGGATCGATCAGTTTTTCATGCGGCTGGCAGACATTGTACTGGCCATTCCTGCAGTAATGATTCTGATACTGCTGGCAGCGTTTTTTCGTCCACCAGCCGCAGTGCTGGCTTTGACCCTGGCGGCCCTGACCTGGCCCACCACGGCCCGGGGAATCCGGGCCCAGGCATTACCTTTGAAAAACAGCCTGCATATCACGGCAGCCCGGCGCATGGGCGGATCAAACAGATATGTCATTTTCCGGCACTTGATGCCCGAACTGTTTCCGCTGTATCTGATACATTTTGCCGCCAAGATCCGTATGGCGGTTTTTATGGAGGCCTCCCTGGCATTTCTGGGGCTTTTTGATCCGGCCCAGAAATCGTTGGGCCTGATGATCAGCTATGCATTGAAATATTATTACCTGGACATCTGGGCCAACTGGCTGGTCCCGCCCATATTGCTTTTGTCCCTGCTGATTATGGGGACAACTTTTTTGACCATCAGCCTGGAAAAGATCTTTGATCCGCGGTTACAGGAATCTGTGTAAAGGCAACATGCCGGCAGGGAAAAGATATCAGCAAAGACAACATATTAGAAATGACAATATATCAGAAATAACAACATACAGGCAAAGGCAGATAATACATTGCACGTACAGATAAAAAATCTGCCCATTCCCTCCTGGCCCTGGACCGGCTGGATCTGACCCTGCACCCCGGCACGATTACGGCCCTGGTAGGGGAGTCCGGCTGCGGAAAAACCACCCTGGGCAAGGCAATAATGGGTCTTTTACCGGACAATGCCCGGCTCCGGGGACAAATTTTTCTGGACCAGGACAATATCTTGGAGCTGGATGAAGCCGGGATGAACGCCCTGCGCTGGTCAACAGCAGCCATGGTATTTCAAAACGGGGCCGCCACCTTCAATCCGGTGCACCGTTTAGGTGATCAGGTGGCGGAACCATTGGTCCTCAAAGGCACCCCCCGCAAAAAATCCATGGCCCGGGCCGCTGATATGCTGGCCCATATGGGGCTAGCACCGGAAATGGCCCGGCGGTATCCCCATGAGCTCAGCGGGGGACAGGCCCAGCGGGGGTTGCTGGCCATGGCCCTGATCCTGGACCCGCCCCTGGTAATTCTGGATGAACCCACAGCAGCCCTGGATGCTATGGCCAAAGCTTTCATAGCCCGGGTGATACAGGATCTTCGTGACCGGGGCAAAACCATTCTGCTCATTACCCATGACCTGGATCTGGCCCAGGCACTGGCCGATGACATTGCCGTGCTGTATCTGGGACAGATCATGGAATACCTGCCCGGCAGGGATCTGCTGGAAAACCCTTCCCATCCCTATACCCTGGCACTGGCCCGGGCATTTCCCACCATGGATGCGGTGCGGGATTTGGGGGGCATCAGAGGGGATGCATTTTACCGGATGGTTCACGCCCATGCCGGGGAAAACGGCACAGACCATGTGCACACCCATGTGGCGGCACCGGATGCTTTTCACCAGGGAGGGCATGCCCCGCCCCAAGGATGCCTTTTTCAACCCCGGTGTACCCAGGCTGTTGGGGCCTGCACCAGAGACGAGATTGCGATCATGCCCAGTGGCGATCACCAGGTGCGGTGTCTGCGGGGCGGTATCGCCCAACTGCTCTGTTTTGATCAGGTGGCCAAGTCGTATGGCTCCGTCAAAGCCCTGGCCCCGACAGACCTGACCCTTATGGCCGGAGAGGTGTTCTGCCTGGTGGGGGAAACAGGCTCCGGCAAGACTACCCTGGCCATGATTGCAGCAGCAGCGGTTGTACCGGACCAGGGAAAGCGTATATTTCAGGGCAGGGATATGGACATATGGATAAAAAAAGAGTGTACATCCCTGGCACCGAAAATCGGGGTGATTTACCAAAACCCGGCTGAATCAGTCAGTCACAGGTTTACTGTGTTTGATATTGTGGCGGAACCGCTGCGCATACATAAGATGGAAACCCGCACGGAAAAAATCCACTCCAGGGTGCTGGCTGCCTTGTCCGATGTCAGGCTTTCCACTGCTCCGGAATTTTTACAGCGATATCCCCATGAACTGAACATGGGTGCCATCCAGCGTGTCTGTCTGGCCCGGGCACTGGTACATGAACCAGATCTGCTCATTGCTGACGAACCCACCAGCGCCCTGGATCCCAGTGTCCA
>JAIVHE010000587.1 GCA_020201255.1 Desulfobacteraceae bacterium | reverse complement strand
GATCCCACAGGAAACATATTCGGGCTCATGCCCCATCCGGAAGCCTATAACCATGTGACCAATCACCCGGACTGGACCCGGCAAAAGCAATGGCAAAAGCGCCGGGGACAAGCTTTTGACACAAAGGATACAAAAGGCATTCAATTGTTTCGCAACGGTGTGGCCTGCATCACAAAAAGGTTTTTCTAAATACCATGCTGGGAACCATAGTCAACTGCCTGGCTATTATCGCCGGCAGTCTGGTGGGTCTGTTGTTTCGAAACGGTATCCCGGAGTGCTACAACCAGACCGTGATGCAGGCTATCGGACTGGCCGTACTCCTGGTGGGGCTTACAACCGCCATGGTCAGTGATGATCTTCTGGTGATCATTATTTCCCTTGCCATCGGCGCCCTTGTGGGGGAATGGATCGGCATTGAAGACCGGCTGGACCGTCTGGGAAAATTTCTGGAGAAAAAATTTTCCAGAGGATCCAGCGGGTTTGCCCAGGGATTTGTCACCGCTTCTTTGATTTATTGTGTGGGGTCCATGGCCATTGTGGGAGCCCTGGAAAGCGGGTTGTCCGGCAATCATGCCACCTTATTTGCCAAATCCTGCCTGGACGGTATTGTGAGCATTATTTTAAGTTCATCGCTGGGGATGGGGGTGCTTTTTTCCGCTGTACCGGTATTGTTGTATCAGGGATCCATCACCTTGCTGGCATCGGTGCTCAAGCCCTTGCTGGTGCCGGAAGTGATCGCCCAGATGTCCGGTGTGGGCGGTCTTTTGATCCTGGGCATCGGCATGAACATGCTCCGGGAAAAAAAGATCCGGGTGGGCAATATGCTGCCGGCAATTTTCATTCCCCTGGTCTGGTTTGTTATACAAAAAATGTATTATGCTGTTTTGTAAAAATATCATATCCCAAAGGGGAAAACAGGTACCCTTTTCGCATGGGATGCCGGGAGTACAGAACAATGTCCATGAAAAACAATCTGCTTTATGTGGTGACAGTAATCATCTGGGGCTCCACCTGGATCGGTATTAAATTTCAGCTGGGTGTAGTGGATCCCATGGTGTCGGTGGTGTACCGGTTTGCCCTTTCCGCTGCCCTGCTGCTGCTTTTTTGCAGGATAAGCGGGCGTAATCTGCGTTTTTCGGTAAAAGAACATACCTTCATGGCACTGCTGGGACTGCTGTTGTTTTCGGTGAATTACTGGCTGGTATATGTGGCAGAGGTGTATCTGACATCGGGTCTTGTGGCGGTTTTGTTTTCCTCCATCGTATTTATGAACATTGCCAATGGCGCCCTTTTTTTAGGCACACCAGTGGAGAAAAAAATGGTGGCGGGTGCAGTGGTCGGAATTTTTGGGATCGCTTTGATTTTCATGCATGATGGTACCGGTGGTGGCCTTGATCATTTCTTCTTTTTTTGAACGCTATGTCTGGAGTTTTTCCGCCGTTGCCGGCCTCATCCTGGTGGTGGGGGGCAATTTTCTGGCATTGCACCGGCGGTCCTCTGTTTGACCGTCCGCAGATAAACCCATTGCAACCGCCACTGGATAATGGTATGTAAAACGGTTATGAAACAATATGTTATAGACGGGTTGCGGCCACAGGATTATAACCGGCTACAAGACTACCTGGACCAGTACACAAACGCTGCCGGCATTGTCGGTGTGTACTGGCTGGAACTGGAACATACACTGCTGACACCATTGCAGGCGGAACACGAAAGTTGTTTTCCCCACGTGGTTGCCCTGAAACTGGAAAACACCTGTCTGACCTGTGAATTTCTGGTCAGAACCAAAAAACATATCCGATGCGATTGTATGGCCTATGCCAACCGGGAGCAGCGCAACTGGTTGATCGACCAGATGGATGCAATTCTGGAAAAACTGGCCATCCGCATTTGAGAAAATAGTGGAAAAAATATGCTGAAACTAATACCGCTGGGAGGGTTGGGAGAAATCGGCCTGAACATGATGGTGGTGGAATACGACGATGTCATGTTCATCATCGATGCCGGACTCATGTTTCCCGAAGATTATATGCTGGGGGTGGACATCGTGATTCCGGCAATGGATTATTTACGAGAGAACAAAAACAAAATCCACGCCATTATCATCAGGTTTACGGTACGGCCTTTACCCTGGGGATTGTCAGAAACAAACTGGTGGAATTTGAACTCAACGCCCATGTGGATCTCAACCTGGTCAGTCCCGGCGAAACCCTGCCCATTGATCCGTTTACAATCGAGTTCATCCGGGTGAGCCACTCCACCATTGACGGGGTGGGTCTGGCGATCCATACCCCCGAAGGGGTGGTGATCCATACCGGGGATTTCCGTGTCAGTCACAATACCGATCCCATGAAAAACACCGATCTTTCTTCTTTTGCCAGATACGGAGAACAGGGGGTCCTGGCCCTGTTGTCCGATTCCACCAATGTCGAGGTGGAAGGGTATACCATGTCGGAACAGGAGGTGGCAAAGAATCTGGGAAAAGTCATTTTTGCAGCCTCGGGCCGGGTGATCGTGACGCTGTTTGCCTCCAATGTATTCCGGATCCAGCAGGTCATTGACATTGCCGTTAAAAACGGGCGCAAGGTGGTGTTCAACGGACGGTCCATGGAACAGATCGTTGCCGTAGCCGATAAACTGGGGCATATTACCTGTCCGCCGGATACCATTGTGGATATCAAGCAGATCAAACATCTGCCTGATTCCCGGGTGCTGATCATCACCACCGGCAGCCAGGGAGAACCCATGTCGGCCCTGGTGCGCATGGCTTCGGGGGTGCATAAGCACATCCGGATCAAAAAAGGGGACAGCGTGATTCTGTCCTCTAAAAATATTCCGGGCAATGAAAAAGCCATTGCCGGCATCATCAATAAACTCTACCGCAGGGGTGCGGATGTATTTTATTCCAAGGCCGCGGAAATTCATGCCTCAGGTCATGCCCATCAGGAAGAACTCAAACTCATGCTTTCGTTGACAAAACCCAGATATTTTATACCGATTCACGGAGAATACCGGCATCTGGTGGTGCATGCCAGACTTGCGGAACGAATGGGGCTGCCCAGAGAAAATGTATTGGTTGCCGAGGACGGCAAGGTGGTTGTGTTTGATGAAACCGGCGGCCGCATTGATGGTCAGGTCCACACAGGCAGGGTCATGGTCGACGGCAAAGGTATCGGAGATGTGGGCAGAAGCGTTCTCAAAGAACGGCG
>JAIVHE010000333.1 GCA_020201255.1 Desulfobacteraceae bacterium | reverse complement strand
AGACCCCAACTCCACCTCCGGGTATCTGATCCCCTCCATCGAGATCCCCCAGTCCGGGTATTCCATGAAACCCGGGGATTATTTTAAAGATGTGGTATTTGTGGGCGGCCACGAGCAGACCATTGTGGCGGTGTTCAACGGGGATATCGATGCCGGCGTGACCTGGGCCGACGGCCTGGGAGAATGGGTGGACGGCTACAACAGTGGTGCGTTGCGAAAAGCGGCCGATGCCGGCCTGGTGGACATGACCCAGATCAAAGAGATCTGGCGGTCCAAACTGATTCCCGAAGGCCCCATTGTCCTGCGCAAGGCCCTGCCGGAAAAAGTGAAACTCAAAGTCACCGGTTTGCTGGCCAGCATGCCCTCCATGGATATGGAATGCGCATACGGGTTCATGGACGGTGAGATCAAGGGCATTGCTCCGGTGGATCATGATGCCTACCTGAGCATCATCGAGGCCAGAAAAGCCAAGTCTAATTAATCAAACCCCCTTGTCAACCATGGTGGCTGGTGGGTTCATCAGCCACCACTGTTTTTATCCCCAAAAGACAAGCACCAAAGGATCCCGGCATGTCTCTGCACATCATCCAGACGGAAATCATGGCCATGGAAAAACGGCGCCGCCTCTATTCCATGGCCTGCATTGTTCTCATTGCAGCGGTCCTGATCTCCGGATACGGCCTGGCAAATGACTTGAATTCCGGCGGATTTCTTACCGGAATGCAGCAGTTTTTCGACTATCCATCCGAGATTGTCAAAGAGGCCTGGGCTGCCGGATTTTCATTTTTTCTGGTCATGGGCCGATTTGTTCCGGCCCTGGTGGAAACCTTGAACATTGCCGGGGCCGCCTCCATCGTAGGCGGGGCTTTGGCCGTGGTGCTGGCATTTCTGGGATCCGCCAACCTGGGGGTCAACCCCCCGGTGGTAATTACCATTGTCCGGCGGATCATGGATATCATGCGGGCGTTTCCGGAATTGATCCTCGCACTGTTTCTGATTTTTATCCTGGGGTCCAGCCCGGTGCCGGCCATGATCGCGGTGGCGTTTCATACGGCCGGGGCGTTGGGAAAATTGTTTTCAGAGGTGAATGAAAATGCCGATGCAGATCCGGTGGAAGGGCTGGCATCCTGCGGAGCTACCTGGTTGCAGCGCATGCGGTACGGGGTCCTCCCCCAGGTGCTGCCCAACTATCTGAGCTATTTTATGCTGCGGTTTGAAATCAATGTGCGGGCATCGGCTATTTTGGGGTTTGTGGGGGCCGGGGGCATCGGCATGGAACTGCGGCGCACCATAGGCTGGGGCAAAGGCGCCGGCGATGAGACCGCGGCCCTGTTCATGCTGCTGATTCTGTCCATTTTTGTTATCGACCAATTGTCCTCTTTTATCCGCCGGCGCCTGGTGACCGGCAGGGATTCAGAATAGAAAGGAACCCCCATGACATCATCCACCCTGGCCATACAGCCGCCGGCCCCGGTCACCGGATCTTTGACCGTGTTTTCCAGAATCCGCCGTAACAGCCTGCTGGTCATGGCAGGGACCGGGTTGACAATCCTGTATTTGCTGTACACCTTCATCTCTTTTGATGTCTGGGATCTGCTCAGCAGGTCCAAGCCCCAGCGGGCGGTTCTGCTGGCCACCGATGCCGTGGCCCACAAGGTCCATGTCACCAAAACCATCAGAGGTGCCGGCGGCCTTTCCATTGCAGTGGAAGGCGAGCGCACCGCCACCTATGAAACACCCCCCGGATGGGTGACGGTGTCCGATGACCTCACCCGGGTGGATCTGGCCGAAGGATACCGGGTGGATATATCCGGTACCCATGTGATCTTTCAGATACCGGACTTAGGCCCAATTCATGTCCGGATAACAGATACGGGCATCGAGACAATCCTGCCCGAAGGCGTGGATCCGCCGGACTGGCTTCGGGCCACACCGGCCAAATTTGACGCCCGGCCCACCATCGGGCGGCGGGTCCAGGTGTCCAAAGCACGGATCGAAGTGCACCGATATTTTATGGGCTGGGAAAATTTTTTCTTTCCTTTCCGATCGGAACTTGCCGTGTATTCCCCGGGGCAGCTGTTTTCCCTGGCATTTTCAGACCAGCGGCTCGATCCTGACATGCCCAACTGGCGCCTGATGGCCACCACCTTCTGGAACAATCCGGGCTGGCAGCACAAACAGGTATTTATCGCCCTGCTGGAAACCTTTTTGATGGCGGTGCTGGGCACTATCACCGCAGCCCTGGTGGGACTGCCCCTGGCGATACTGGCAGCGGCCAACTTCACACCGGCCCAGGCCCTGCGGTTTGCCGTCCGCCGGCTGTTCGATTTTTTACGGGGCATTGACATGCTCATCTGGTCTCTGATCTTTATCCGGGCCTTTGGACTGGGGCCGCTGACCGGGGCCCTGGCCATTGCCTTTACCGACACCGGGTCTCTGGGCAAGCTGTTTTCCGAGGCCCTGGAAGGAGTAAACAAAAAACAGATGGAAGGGGTTAATGCCACCGGGGCCAACCGGTTGCAGTTTTACCGGTTCGGTGTCATTCCCCAGATCATTCCGGTGTTTGTTTCCCAGACCCTGTATTACCTGGAAGCCAATGTCCGGTCCGCCACCATCATCGGTGCCCTGGGTGCCGGCGGCATCGGCCTGATGCTGGTGGAAGCCATGAACACCCAGCGCCACTGGGAAAATGTTTTTTATCTCATCCTGCTGACCATTTCCCTGGTCATGGTCATGGACACGGTTTCCGCCAAATTGCGCAACCGCCTGATCCACGGCCGGTCCGGCATATGATCATTGCAGATGTTACTGTTTATCCAAACCCAATGAGGATACCATGAAAATAGCAGAACTGACCAAGACATTCGGAAAAATAACCGCTGTGGATACTGTGTCCTTTTCCATTGACCAGCCCCAGATGGTGGGCGTGATCGGACCGTCCGGGGCCGGCAAATCCACCATGCTGCGCATGATCAACCGGCTCACCGATGCCACCCAAGGATCCATCCGGATCAATGACCGGGAAATACTGGCGCTTACCGGCAGAGAAAAACGGCGGTGGCAAAGGGACTGCGCCATGATTTTCCAGCAGTTCAACCTGGTGCCCCGGCTGAACGTGGTGACCAATGTGCTGATGGGCCGGCTGAACGGCCACAGCACCATAAAGAGCCTGTTCTGCGTCTTTGGCCGGCACATGGTGGAGGAAGCCCTGGCCGCCCTGGACCGGCTGGGGATTGCGGACCAGGCCCTGCAGCGGGCCGAGACCTTGTCCGGGGGCCAGCAGCAGCGGGTGGCCATTGCCCGAGCCCTGATGCAGACACCCAAAATGGTACTGGCGGATGAACCCATCGCTTCTCTGGATCCCTTGAGTGCGGAAAAAGTGATGAACTCTCTGCGGGAAATCCGGGACCGGGACAACCTGACCGTGATCTGCAACCTGCATACCCTGGATACGGCAAGAACCTATTGTGACCGGGTGATCGGCATGCTGGAGGGCCGGATCGTGTTTGATGATCTGCCGGAAAAACTCACCCCGTCGGTGGTGCGTGATATTTACGGGGCAAATGAGGAACTCAATGAATCGGTGACCTCCACCGCGATTTTTAAACCCGGCGTTGAACCGGATTCAGGTCAACCGACCCCGGCTCTTACCCCCCTTGCCGCCAACGGATGAGCCTTTGTAACCGGCTCTTTCAGGCACATGCGTGAATGGGAGAAGAGACCTCACCTCGACAGGGAAAGGCATAAGCCATCACAAAACTGAAGGTATGTCCGGACAGGATGGTATTACCCGGATAGTATGTTCTGCAGCCTGGCAGCGGCAATACCGGTATCAGAGTGCTTGGCCTTTTTTTTCAGACGGGCCAGCATGTTGGCGGTATCTTCCACCGTAAGGTTGTTTTTATTTCCATCCGGCAGTTCCAAAATAGCCACACTGACCGTCATCAGGGGCAGTTTCTGCTCTTTTCCCTGCCGGTCTCCTGCCAGGAGAAATCCATTTTTTACCGTGTCACTATCATAAAAACTTTCTGCATTTTTTTGAAATTCACTTGCCAGTGCCGACATCTGGTCTTCCACTGTTTCAAGGGTACTGTTTCGAATCCCCATAAAAAAATCATCCCCTCCCACATGACCCACAAACCGGTTTTCAGAAAAAGCGGTTTTTTTGATCATTTCGGCAAACATAAGGATCAACCGGTCCCCGTTTCTGAAACCATACCGGTCGTTAAATGGCTTGAAATGATCAAAATCAAAATAGATCAGGTGATGGATATTTTCGGCATCAGCCAGGCTTTGGCTCAGATATTCATTGATCAGATTGTTGCCGGGAAGCTGGGTCAGCGGATTCTGATTGCGTGCCAGGGTCAGGTTTTTTTCATTGATGAGTTTGAGCAGAGAATTGGTGCTCAGCACACCAATATATTGCATGTTCTCCACCATGAGCAACCCTTCATTGTTGTTAAACCGGGTATAACTTTCAATGAGACTTTCCACTGAGGAATGCACGTCTGCCACAGGAATTTTGGTCACAAACCGGGAAATATCCTTGCCAAAAGACGGATTTTCAAGCAGCTGTCTGCCGAATTTTGAAAAAATATACTCCTTGAATGCGGTTTCCTGTATAATGCCCAACGGTTCACCGTTATGATCAATCACCGGAAAAAAAGAAACGGCCCTGTTTTTTCTGAACTGATCAAAGATGTTTACAACCGTGCAGTCAGATAACACCGGCTCCAGGTATTTTGTTTCACTGGCTATCAGGGACCGGTCCTTATCGACATGAACACGCCGGTCTTTTTTTGGAATTTTACCGATGGATTCATATTCCTGCCTCACAGATGCCAGGTTATGTTCCGGCGGCTGCACAAAATTTCCCTGGATCATATCACATCCCGATTCCCGGCACTGGATGAATTCTTCTTTGTTCCGGACCCCCCACGCCACGACACTGCAACCCATCAGATGGGCAAATTCAATCAGAAAAGTTAAAATCAACCGGTTTTTTGGATGCTCTTGCAGATTTTTAAAAAAACGTTGGTGTATCTTTACATAATCCGGTGCCAGGTTATCAAACAATTGAAGCCCGCTGGTGTGGATATCAAAATTTGTAATTGCAATCCGGTATCCTTGAAGATGATAACGGTCTGCTACGTCGGATGCCGATGCATCACCCATGCCGGGATTTGCGGGCAGTTCAAAACAGACATCCGCCGGAACTTGTCCCTGCTGTCTGAGCAGCTCAAGAGACCGACCGGGCCGGTAATCCGGGGATCGACATATCCGGGGATCCAGTTTGTAGAATAATTTGACGGGATGTTTCTGTTTGAATCGGAAAAATTCAGTGAATACTTTTTGCCGCAGATACATATCCAACTGATGGCGCAAGCCTTTTTTTCGGGCCGTGTCAATGAGATCCGCCATATTTTCGAAACCAGCCCTGTGGTTATCATGGACCTGCGCTTCCACACCGAACAGTTGACCGGTATGAATGTTGACAATGGGATGAAAAACATGTTCCACATTCGTCAGACCCGGAAGGTACGCCAAAAGGGTGTTTTCATGGGTTGTCTGTAATTCTGTTATGCACATCAGCCGCCGGCTCCCCTATGTAAAGATGCTCTTACCCTAACCCTGTTGTATTATAGGAAGATTAGAAAACCATGAGAATATATTTTTATCGCCGGATGTAAACTATTTCTTTTTCAAAATACCCTGCTAACAATACCGTGGTAATAATATCCTGTTTTAGTATCTTACTCCTCAGTTCCTGTCAAAAAAACAAGAAAATGAGGAGGGGTGCATTTGGGTTGCGTGTTTCCCGCTTTGGTTTTTTGGCAGCGTATAATGCGTGTTTTTTCATAAACTTTAGTTAGGGTAGAATGTTTATGGGTGTAACTATGAATCATCCCAAAGCGGTAAAAAATTTACGGCTTCGGTATATTATTGGTTTGAGTGCCATTGCCTTGCTGGTTACGGCATCATTTATTACCATGCAGAATGTGGTATCAAAACAGCGGGGCTTTTCCAGTCTGGTGAATCTGGCCGGTCATCAGGCAGGGCTTTCCAATCGCATTGCCTATTTCAGCAGTTTGATGGTGACCACTGATGATGAAACTGAATTCAACATGGCGCGCGCCCAGGTGGGCAAAACCATCAATAAGATGCGAAGCGCCCACAAAATTCTGCGCAACGGGGATCTGGAAAAGGGAATTCCAGCGGTGACCACTGATAATCTGCAGATCATTTTTGAAGATCCTTCCGTGGGGCTGGACAAGGCACTTACCAGGTTTTTGGTTGATGAATACCAGATAATCGGCCGGGCCGCCATTATGAAAATAGAACGGCTTGAAACCATCATCTGGGCGACCACCATTATAATGCTGCTGCTGGAGGCGGGGTTTATTTTTTATCCCCTGGAACGTCATATCCGTGAAACCATTGATTCTCTACAGACAAGTGTTGCATCTCTGAACAATATCCGCAAGCGCCTGATATCCGCCCAGAAACTGGCCCGGGTGGGGGACTGGGAGTTCAGGCCGGCAGATGGCAAAGTAACCTGGTCGGACCAGATCTATGATATCTGCGGGGTGGACAAAAAACAGTTTTCCGTGAGTGATGACAGTTCGCTCCAACTGGTTCATCCCGATGACCGGAATGCGTTAAAAACCGCTTTGCAGCTGGTTCTTACCGAAATCAAGCCCGCCACCATGGAATACCGGATCATCCGTCCGGACGGACAGGAGTGCATGATATTTCAACAGGCAACCGTGCGGGAAGATGATGGCAGAAAGGTTTTGTCCGGCACGGTGCAGGATATCACGGACCGCAAAAAATCGGAAAACCGGATCAGACAGCTGGCATTGTATGATGTACTGACCGGACTGGTCAACCGCCGCCTTTTAGGAGACCGCCTTCGGCAGGCCATTGCAGGATCCCGGCGGAATCAGAAATATGGAGCGGTTCTCATGCTTGATCTGGATCATTTCAAATCCCTGAATGATACAGCAGGACACGATATCGGTGATGCGCTCCTTATTGCGGTGGCACAGCGGCTCAACGCCTGTATCCGGCAGACAGATACCGCTGCCCGCCTTGGCGGTGATGAATTTGTTGTCTTACTGGAATGGCTTGACGGACAGCATGATATCAGCACAAAAAAGGCTGTGGATATTGCCGAAAAAATACGGGTATCCCTTAGCCGGCCCTATGTTCTGGGCAAAGAAAAACACATGTGCCATTCCAGTGCCAGCATTGGTGTCGCCCTCTTCAAGGGGCATTCCCAATCGGCCAGTGAACTGCTCAAGCGGGCGGATGTGGCCATGTATGAGGCCAAAGACCTCGGGCGGAACCGGGTCTGCCTGTTCAATAAAAAGCGGCAGGCCATTGTCAACCACGCCACAGCCATGGCCTATGACTTGAAAAAAGCCCTTGCCGATGAAGCGTTTTCGCTGTATCTGCAGCCCCAGGTGCTGAGGTCGGGAAGCATATGCAGCGCGGAAGCATTGCTGCGCTGGCTTCCGGAAGGAAAAGCCCCGGTGTCCCCCGGTGTCTTTATCCCCATAGCCGAAGAAACCGGGCTCATTTTGCCATTGGGTGAATGGGTCCTGGAAACCGCATGCCGGCATCTTAAGAAACTGTCTCAATGTCAGGGCCTGCCGCCTGATTTTTCCCTGGCAGTGAATATCAGTGCCCGGCAGTTTGCCGATGACCATTTTCTGGAAAAAGTCAACACCATCATTACCGAGAGCAGGGTGGATCCCCGGCAATTGAAATTCGAACTCACCGAGACCTGCCTGCTCCATGACCTGGACAAGGGCCGGGCAACGTTGAAGGTCCTGCAGGAAAAGGGCATCCATATCGAGCTGGATGACTTTGGCACCGGGTATTCCTCTTTGAACATGTTGAAAAATCTTCCC
>JAIVHE010000332.1 GCA_020201255.1 Desulfobacteraceae bacterium | reverse complement strand
GCAGGAACCGCAGATTTTGGCGGGGACTACCCTGCCATTGTGCCCATGATGCCCACAGGCGAAAAGACCTCAGCCCCCCACCTGACCTGGACCGATGATCCCTACCAGGCCAACCAGGCCGTGAACCTGGAGCTGGCCGGGTGCCGGCACCGGTACCACTGCCCCATTGCCCGCACCGCGTTTCTGGGACCGAATCCGCCGCAAAAACTGTCGGATCTGGCTGATATCACCGTGGAAGGGTTGAACCTGACCCTGGACACCATCACACCGGGCATGACCGGTGAAGATGTGGAACGGGTATGGCGGGAGCATATCGCCAAAAAAGGGTTTGAAAAAGAATCGCGCATCGGGTATTCCATGGGCCTGAACTATCCGCCGGACTGGGGAGAGCACACCGCCAGCCTGCGGCCCGGAGACAAGACCGTTCTGGCTCCCGGCATGACCTTTCACATGATATTGGGCATGTGGATGGACAATTTTGGATTTGAATGCTCGGAATCGTTCCAGGTCAAAGCCACCGGAGCCAAAACCTTTGCAACGTTTGAGCGCAAACTGTTTGTCATTGCGTAAATAGTGGCTGACCGAAAACCCTGTGCTTGGATGAAAACTTGCCCAGGTGCAAGGCGCAAAAAATTTTGAAACCGGAGTGTACTCAAGTACATGAGGATTTCAAAATTTTGCAGCAACGCAGCAGATGGGTGAGTTTTCGTTCAAGCACTAGATAAAGGCTGACCTGATTTATGGACCCTGTCAAAAAACGCATCCTGGAACTGACCGATGAAATTATCGACCTCCGGCGGCATTTTCATATGTACCCGGAATTGGGGTTCCAGGAGTTTGAGACTGCGAACAAGATTGAAAACTACCTTCAAAATCTCGGATATGAAACCCTCCGGATGGCCAAAACAGGGGTGGTCGCCACACTTGACAGCGGCAGGCCCGGACCGGTATTGATGCTGCGGGCGGACATGGATGCCCTGCCGATCACGGAAACCAGCAAGAAGGCTTACAGATCCAGAAATGACGGGGTCATGCATGCCTGCGGGCATGATGCACATATGGCCATGCTTCTGGTGGCTGCCAGGATACTGAGAGAAAACAAATCATACCTTAATGGTAAAATCAAATTTGTTTTTCAACCCAATGAAGAGATCGCCGGCGCCATCCATATGATCGAAGACGGGGTCCTGGAAAATCCCAAAGTCGATGCCGTGATGGGCATCCATGTCTGGACACCGGTTGATTCGGGGAAGATCGCCATCACACCCGGACCGGTCATGGGGGGCCTGGATGTTTTCAAAATCACCATCCACGGCAAAGGCGGCCATACCGGCGTGCCCGAAGATGCGGTAGATCCGGTCATTGCCGCGGCAAATCTCATCCAGACCGCACAGATCATCCAGACCCGGGAGATCAGCAACCTGAAAGCCACTGTCATCATGTTCGGAAAAATCACCGGCGGTACCAAAAGCAATATCATACCGGACAAGGTGGATCTGGAAGGGTCCATCCGTTTTCTCTACCCCGGCGGGCCGGACAGTGAAGAAAAACCCACACAACGGTTCATCCGTATTGCCGAGCAGGTCTGCGCGGCCCATCGCTGCACGTGTGACATCGACATCACCCATGAAAACATTCCTTTGATCAATCACAAGGAGATGACCGACCTGGCAAAGGAAACCGCCAAAGAGATTTTTCCGGAAGCCAATGCCATTATCGACAATCAAACCATTGCCAGTGAGGATTTTTCAGAATTTTGCGCAAAGGTGCCGGGGGTATTTATTTTCCTTGGCGCGGGAAACAAGGATGCCGGAATGACGGTGTCCCACCACCATCCTGAATTCGATATCGATGAGTCTGTCCTTTCGAAAGGCGTGGAAATGTTCGTGAAGGGGACACGCCATTTTTTTGAAAACGCGGACCGATTGTCATTTTTAATGCCAACCTGATGTGATAAGGTTAGCTGGTGTAACCGGGTCCGGTGAAAACAGGTCCAGTAAAACCAGCGTAACCAAAAAACCTGTATATTAACCCCAAAAAAAGGAGTTGGACAATGAAACACTTTATGAACTTGAAAAAATTAAGCGCATTACTGACAGGGTGCCTGCTGATCGCAGTGACAAGTATCAGCGTGTATGCCGCGGAGTGGAAGTATGCCATGGGAGAGGGGGAGAGTGATCCCCAGGGGATCTATGCCATGGCGTTCAAGGACTTTATCGAAGAAAACTCCAGGCATACCATCAAAATTTATCCGGTTGGAAGCCTTGGCGAAGAGGCCGACATGCTGGAACAGACCAAAGCCGGTATCCTGCAGTTTCTGGGGCAGTCAACCGGTTATATGGGGGGGACCATTCCTGAAATGGACCTGTTCACGCTGCCGTATGTTATGCCGACAGATACAAAACAGCTTGATTATTTTTTCAAAAACTCCAAAGTCATCAATGAAATGCTGCCGCCGATTTTCAACCAGCACGGACTTGAGCTGCTCTCCATCTTCCCGGAAGGTGAAATGGCGGTGACAACATTCGAGCCATTTCACTCACCAGAAGATTTGCAGGGCAAAAAGATGCGTGTCATGCCCGGATCGCCCATCCTGGTTGAGACCTACAAAGCCTTTGGTGCGTCACCGGTACCCATGACCTGGGGGGATTTGATCGGTGCACTCAAGACCAATATGGTAGATGGCCAGGAAAATCCGACGGTCTGGATCGAAGCCTATGATCTGGATAACTTGACAAAGGTATTGACCTATACCGGACATGGACACTTCAATGCATCCGCATCAGCGAATAAACCATTTTTTGACGAGCTCAGCGACAGAGACAAAAAACTGGTGCGCGCAGCAGCGGAACATGCACACAAAGTAATCCTGAGCGAAGCGCAAAAACTGGATGCCTACGGCCTTGGCCGCATTGTCAGAACCAACCCGGACTTTCAGATTGTAACCCTCACCCAACAAGAGCGTGCGCCATTCAAAGAAGCGGCAAAGGAAGTTCAGGCCTCGTTTGCAGCCAAAAGCGATTCTAACAAGAAATTGCTGGATCAAATGATGGCGGATCTCAAAGAAGCGGAAGAAAACGCGGAATAATCAGGAAATCCTGAAAATCAAAGAACAGCAAAATAGATCTGGCGCTTTTTTATGCGCCGTCTATTTTGCTGTTCAGGAGAAACGATGGATGAACCAAAAGAAAAACGTGTCAATCCGTTACTGAAAACGATCGATTTCATCGATGGGCTGCTCAGTCGGTTTGAAGGGGTCATGCTGGCGCTCGGCGTGATCGCCATGACGGTCAATACCATTGCCGCAGTGATCAGCCGGTATGTTTTCAACAGTGCCATCACGTTCACCGACGAGCTGAACATGATATTTATCGTTGTGGTGACATTTGCAGGATTGAGTTATGCCGCACGCAATGGCCGGCATATCAGGATGTCTGCCATTTATGATGCAATGCCTGCAAAAATCCGCAAAGCATTGATGATTGGAATGACTTCAATCACATCCGCGTTTATGTTTTTTCTGTCTTTTTATTCGGTCAACTATATTGTCGAGGTATACCAGAGCGGGCGGATTTTACCGGCCCTGGGACTGCCGGTATTTTATATCTATTTATGGGTTCCCATCGGATTTGTTGTGACAGGCTTGCAGTACGCGTTTACAATGGTAAAAAATCTGACAGAAAGTGATATCTTTCTGTCAACCACTGTGAAGGACGGGTATGCTGACACTGAAAACGATGTCGAGGTCTAAGAAATGGTCATGAGAGTTCATATCAGGAAAATATTACTGCTGATTGTTTTCAGTTGCCTGTTGACTTCACCGCTTCTGGCATCGGATCCTGTCACAGTGGTCATTTCAGAAACGGTCATCGAGCAGAAAACAACCATTTTTGTCTACGGCTATGCCGAAGGGGTTGACCGACGGCAAGCGGTGCATATCACCTTGCGTGACAAAGATGCCAGACGTATTGAACTGACGGCTGAAATCAACAAATTCGGCAACTGGAGTGTGGAAGATGTGGATATCGGCACCCTCAGTGACGGCGCCATCTCCATTACCGCAATGCTGAAAAATGACGCGGGAAAAATAATGGCACAAGCCGCCACAACGGCGGTGCTGGATACCAGCTTCAATTTTGTTGCGTGGTTGAACCAGCATTTTGCTTCGACCATTTTTCTGCTGATGGTCGTGTTACTGCTGTTGGGGTTTCCCATGAAAATCCCTTTGATTGCCGGTGCAACGCTCGGGGTGTATCTGCTGTACAACGGAGATCTGTCACAGATGCAGTTTGTCATTCAGCAGATGATGGCAGGCATTCGCCCTGCAGCACTCATTGCCGTGCCGATGTTCATCCTGTCAGCCGATATCATGACCCGGGGAAAATCTGCGGAAAAACTGATCGATCTGGTGATGGCATTTGTCAGACACATCAAAGGCGGTCTGGCTGTCAGTACTGCCGGCGCATGTACAATGTTCGGTGCTGTTTCCGGTTCAACCCAGGCAACGGTGGTGGCGATTGGAACCCCCCTTCGTCCCCGGCTTCAGGAAGGGGGATACAAAGATTCTTTTATTATAGCACTCATTGTCAATTCCAGTGACATCGCTTTTCTGATTCCCCCCAGTATCGGCATGATCATCTATGGCATTGTCGCAAAAACCTCCATACCGGAACTGTTTATCGCAGGCATCGGCCCCGGGCTGCTGATCCTGTTTCTGTTCTCGATCTACAGCGTTATCTATGCGTATGTGAACGATATCCCCACCGAACCCAAAGCCTCGTGGTACGAGCGGGGAAAGGCATTGTATCATGCGCTGTGGCCTTTGGGATTCCCGGTGATTATTATCGGTGGGATATTCGGCGGCATCTTCAGCCCCACGGAAGCAGCTGCGGTGAGCGTGGGGTATGCCATCGTGCTGGAAGGTTTTGTGTTTAAAACCATGAAGCTCGGTGACTTTTATGCCACTGCCAAGTCCACGGGACTGGTGACCGCTGTTGTCTTTATCCTCGTGGGTGCCGGGGCCGCGTTTGCCTGGGTATTGTCCTATGCCCAGGTGCCCCAGCAGCTTCTGGGGATGATCGGCATTTCTGAAATGGGCCAATATGGTGTACTCTTTGTGATCTCTGTCGCCTTTTTTGTGGGATGTATGTTTGTGGATCCCATTGTGGTGATCCTGATCCTGGTACCAATTTTCTCGCCTGTGGTGAACAATGTGGGACTTGATCCGGTTCTGGTGGGTACGATTATCACCCTCCAGGTGGCCATCGGGTCTGCAACCCCGCCGTTCGGCTGTGATATTTTTACCGCTATCGCCGTATTCAAACGCCCTTATTTCGAGGTTGTCAAAGGAACACCACCTTTTATATTCATTCTTTTAAGTGTTGCCGTTGCCATGATCTTCTTTCCGGAAATTGCTCTTTTCCTGAGAGATGTGGCATTCAGATAAAGGAGAGAGATGTTTCAAAATATTCTGGTGCCGCTGGATGGTTCGGAAAATGCATACACAACATTGACGTATGCAGCCAACCTGGCTAAAAAATTTGATTCACAAATCACAGTGCTGTCGGTTTTCAGACACCACAGCCATATCGAAAGCGCGCTCTCCATGATCAGGCCCAGGGAGCCGGAAAAACTCAATGATGTCCTGAGCGCCTATGCCAAAGAGGTCGTATCCCGGGGCAAAACCATGTTACAGGAACAAGGCATTCAACATGTCAAAGGGTTTGTCAAAATGGGGTCACCCAGCAAAAAGATCCTGGAGTTTGCCAAAAAACACGACATCGATCTGATCGTCATCAGTTCCACAGGTCAGAGTGACTTGACAGGATACCTGCTGGGCGGGGTGTCCCATAAGGTGACGGGGCTTGCAAAATGCCCGGTTATGGTGATTTAGCAAAAACATACAAACCGGACGCAAAGAGGCTGGATGCCCTGATCGGCAAAGGCCTTTTCACCTGGATATGAAACCATGAGATACAAAACCCGAAACCGGCAGGTATCCTGTGGCGAAGCCATCGGCATCCTGCTGCTGGATTCTGTCATCCCGTTCCTTCCCGGGGATGTGGCCAACGCCACAACCTATAAATTCCCGGTGCGGTTCAAAAAAGTGCCCGGGTTCACTGTGGCAAGAGCCGTGGACAAAGATGACAGCGTTTATGACGCCCTTTTGACAGCAGCCCGGGATCTGGTTGCCAACGGGGTCCGAGCCGTGACCGGCGACTGCGGATTCATGGCCCTTCACCAGCAGCGGCTGCAAAAGGATCTGGGCCTGCCGGTGTGTCTGTCTTCCCTGCTTCAAATTCCGTTTATCCGGCACCTGATTCCAGCCGGCACCGGTATCGGCATCCTCACGGCCAGCAGCCAGGGCCTGACGCCGGATTTTTTTGAAGCGATCGGCATTCCCTTTGGTTCGGACCTTTTGATCCATGGCATGGAAACCTATCCGGAATTCAACGCTGCGGTCATGGAGGAGTGCGGCACACTGGATGCCGGAAAACTCCGGCAGGAGGTTGTGACAGCGGCCCGAAAATTGCATCACCTGAACGCCGGCACCATTCTGCTGGAATGCAGTGTACTGCCGCCCTATGCC
>JAIVHE010000586.1 GCA_020201255.1 Desulfobacteraceae bacterium | reverse complement strand
CGCCATCCCAGGCAGATACCAGCTCTGCTGCTGTTAAATTGAGAAAAAGTGACACGGTTGGTGGAGAAGGATCCCCAAAATACAATCAGGATTTGATCGAATATGGAAATATCGGGGCGGAAAAAGCCCAGAAACAGGGTAAAGATTATATCCCACCGGTTGTCAAACATGCTCCAGATAATTTATCCCTTGATGAACCTGAAAAAAAAGAAATCGTTGTTGTAGAAAAAGCAACATTGGAACGGGACAATACCTCTAAACCGGCAACCATCCGGCCGGCACAATCACAGCAACAAGCCGATCCCAGGGCACAAGCATTAAAAAATTCAATCTTGGAAGAAATGAACGTTATATCAGAAAAAATGAAAGTCCAGGGACATGCGACAACGGTATTTTCATCCATCAAGCAGGAAGATGAACAGTCCCAGCAATCTGCACCGAACCAAACCGTTGCAATGCAGGAATCCTTTGAAAATGTAATGGCAGACTTAGGGGTAAAGCCCGGCGATGTCTTTTATTCTGTAACCAGAGAAACACTTAATTCTGATGCCCCTGGAACAAAGATGACCACCGCTGAAATTTTGTCCGGAAAACTTAAAGGGTATCGGGTTGTCGGTTCTTTTGTAAGGGAAAATAAATTTCTGGTTGTCCGTTATTCCAAAATTGTGTCACCAGATGACACCGTGTATGACATTGAGGGGTTTGCAGTAGATCCTACCACCAAATCAGCTGGAGTACGCAGTAATGTGGACCATCATTATTTATCCCGCTGGGGCGGATTGGTTGCTGCAAGTTTTTTGCAGGGATTCGGTGAGGCGGTAGCAAACTCCGGGGTTTCAGCTAATAACAGCTGGGGAGATGCCATTGTCACCACGACCCCGGATTACAATGCTGAAGACCAGGCATGGATCGCTGCAGGCAAGGTGGGTGAGGTAATGAGTTCCAAAGCGTCTAAAAACTTTGATAGAGATCCTACGGTCACATTGAATGAAGGGCTTCCTATCGGCGTTTTGATAATAGACATCACAAACCCAAAAAAATAATTAGAAAGGATTTAAAAAATGGCCATTAATCGAGATGATTTTGAAGAAGAATTTGAAGAGGAAGAGATTGGGGAAGAGTTTAAGGAAACAGGATCTGACTCCATAGAAAATTTTGAAGAAACAGATTGAAGAGCAAGAATCAGGAGAGGAAGGTTTTGAAGAAGGATCTGACGTCATAGAAGATTTTGAAGAAACAGATCAGGAAGAAGACCTGGAAGAAGACCTTTTCGAAGAGGAAGAGAAGCCGGCTCCAAGAACAAAGAAGAAGGTTAAACCTCGGAAAAGAACCAGGGCTGAAAAGCCGGCCGTTGAAACCCAAAGTGCCAAAAAACCCTTTACCAAGTACCTTCTGATTGGAATTGCGGGTTTATGTATTGTGGGAGGCGGCCTTTGGATCATCATGCCTGAGTTGATGCCTGGCAATCAGACCCAGTATCCAGCGAACCAAGGTTTTCAGACGACATCACCGGCCCTTACACAACAGCCCCAGGCTCAGCAGGCCCAACAACCAGAGCCCTCAAACAATCTGTTTGTTGAACCGGAACCAAAACCTGCCGTGCAGGAACCGGTGGTCAATCAATCTCAACCTGTCACCCAGAATCAAAATACTTTGGCTGACATGAATCAGTCTATGGTTGATCCTGTTCCGGCTCCCAAAGAGAACATTGAAGACCAGCGGTTTGATGATATCCATGAAATGATGGTTCAACAGGGGGAAAAACTTGAAAAATTAGAAGATATTTATAATGTGATCCAAAGCCTTGAAAACAGGCCGCAGCCCCAGGATGACCAGGATGAATATCTTGAAAAAATTGACACCATGGCAAAAGAAAATGCCGAACTTCAGCAAGCGATCGCTGATCTAAAAGCAAGAAATAAAGACTTAACCGGGAAAAATAACCATTTAAGGTATCTCCAAAATGAGCAGGCCAAAGAGATAAAGAGTTTAAATTCGAAATTGTCAGAACCAAGGCATACTGATTTTGCTTCAAATTGGCAATTGACGGGCCTTTCATCTCAATGGGCAGTCATTTTGAATGCCAAAACAAACGAGTATCTTCGTGTCCATGTAGGGGAAGTGATAAACACCACAGCCGGAGAACTGGTCTACAATGCCGGATGATGTCAAAGGGATGTTTTCAGACACACTGGAAACTGTCCTTATCAATATAACCCCCTGGTGGGATTTAATAATCCTTTTTGGACAGATTGCCGGGTTTGCCGTGATAGTCTTTTCTGTCGCAAACATGCCCCAGACAATGGGCCGAGGTATGATGAACCCGCAAGCATCAAAGATCAAAACAATTGGTGGGCTCATCGGCGGGCTTTTTTTGATTAACATTAAACCTTTTATGGATATTCTTTCTCAAACTTTTTTCGAAGAAGATTCGTCCAAAACCCTGGCATTGGCTGAAATCAGTGGTGGTCATTCTGATTTTTCGATTTATGTCAAATTCAGTCTGACAATTTTGATGTTCATTGGATTGTTTGCCCTGATAAAAGGTTGCCTGTCCTTAAAAAACGTATCTGATGATCCAACTATATTAGGCAAGGCTATGGGCCATATTATAGGCGGGATATTGGCAATAAATGCCACCCGGGTCATTGAGGTTATCAGTTATTCAGTTGGTGACAGTCTTGGAAGTGAAATAAGAGGTTTGTTTTTTGGGTAATTTTTTTATCCAAAAGGCTTTTTTTCAGCAGTATATATTTAGTATAATATATCATATACAAAAAAAATATTTATGGAGGTGTACATTGAAAAACTATTCAGTAGTAAAAATTGACACGCGGAAAACCGTATTAACCAGCATGTTGGCAATGGCTTCTTTGATCTTGCTCGTTTGTCCGGACATCTTGCTGGCCAATAATGCCGGTGATGTAGCGGCGCATATCGGAGGCCAGACAGATGCTTTGGCAAGCATGGTCAAAAAAGTGGCCATCGTTATCGGCCTGGGGTTGTTTGTGAGCTCCATCGTTGTTTTTGCCGGAATGAAGAAAAACCAGACCCCTGCCAGTATTCCAATGATCATGCTGATCGCAGGTATTGCCCTTGTTTCCATCTCAGCCCTTATCGGAGTGGGCTCTGAAACAATTTTCGCAGGCGGAGGCACAGACCTGGGTGACGTTGGCCTTTAACCTTTTTCCCTCGCCCCGGGAGGCTCTGTGATCCACACCCTCCCGGGGTTAAACCCGCACAAGGAAAGTATTTTGCAAAAAGAACCACTTATCATTTCTGTCAGTACCGGGGAATATCGGAAAAAAGATGATTCTTACAACGATTCCACCCCCGCTCTGGAATATGCCAATGTCCGCAGAAAGGTCCTCCATAGAGATCAATACACCTGCCAATATTGCGACTTCCAAAGCGTGGTCGATAGAAAAGCCCCTGCAACATCTGCATTGGCAAGTGGTTACCTTGAGGGCCATCATGTGGACGGGAACCACAAACACAATTTGAAAGACAACCTGAAAACCGTGTGCCCCTTTTGTCATATGGTTTTCCACATCGGATATAATGGGCACCAAGGCCGGTGCACCCTGATCTTTTTCCCCTGGCTGCCCCAGGCACAATTAAACATCCTGGTCATGTGTCTGGGCGTGGCCATCAGCCGTAAAAAGGACAAGCTGGGGCGCAAAGCTGCAAATCTCCTGGCTTTTTTGGAAGGATATAGTGCTGAGTTGATAAAGCAGTACGGCCCGGACATGGCAGACCCTATAC
>JAIVHE010000277.1 GCA_020201255.1 Desulfobacteraceae bacterium | reverse complement strand
ATGCCAGAATTCTTCTCGATCAGATTCGCAGTGTTGATAAAGTTAGACTTGGGAAAAAAATGGGGGAAATCCCCAAGTCTGCATGGCATTCTGCATTATTAGAGATGCTGGATTAATCTCGTTATTGTGCTGCCAGTCCCTCGTATTTATTCCGTCCTACCTGAAATCATTGACAATTCTCCAACCTTCCATTACAGTCTCCCGCATTATGGAAACTCTACTTTTTGCAATTTTCGCCTGTATTTTGTTGCTGTCACGGGATAGAAATCTTCACCTGGAGAACCTTGCCCTGCGTCAGCAGCTTGCAATTATGAAACAGAAGAAAAAACGGCCAAAAATCTTGATTTGGGATCGGTTTTTCTGGGTGTTTTTATCCATCCGGTGCAGCATCTCATGACTCAATTTGCCGATAGAACCGGAGTGAACTCACAGTCGTTCCATTCGGCCCTCGCCGCCCTGGACCAGCTCAAGGAGGCCGGGGCCGCCGTATTCAAGAATCAGCCGGGGATTCAGTCCCGGCTGGACCAGTTGAAAAAGACAGCGGCAGACAATGAAAACTATATTTATCACGAATATTTCCATACCTCCTGGACTGTTCTGGGAAAAAATCCAAATCATGGATTTTCACTGAAAAGTTAGCCTTCGCTAACCGAAAAAACAGCCAAAATTTAACCAAATTTGTCGGGCTTGCTGACTGGTCCCTCGTATTTATTCCGTCCTACCTGAAATCATTGACAAATCTGTAACCCTTGATTATAGCTTCTCGTATTTATATACTGCCGTTTTTTGGAGATTGACGTATGGTAGAATTGATGGTAATCTTATTATAAAATAATATTAAGAGGACGCCAGATGCCAACCATTTCAATGTTCTATGGAGTTCTGATCAGGATGTTTTTTTATGATATTGAGAAGCATGCGAAGCCATATATACATGCTGAGTACCAGGGTGAGGTTGCTGTATATTCCATTCCTGAGGGAGAGGTTCTGGCGGGTATGCTTCCACGCAAAAAAGACAAGTTGGTCGTTGCATGGATAGAAATTCATCAAGATAATCTCTTGGCCAACTGGCAACTTGCGGTAAATGGTAAAAAACCATTTAAAATTCGAGGGTTGGATCAATGAATATCGCTGAGGTTTTTCCAAAAGATAATTTTAGGCTTTACAGAATCATTGAAAGATAAAAGCGAATTTGAGCGAATCTATAATGGAAAATATTTTATAGAGTGGGATTGTGGAGCGGATCTCTCTGCTGATACCATTGAAGCAAGGATGTTTGGGAGCTGAAACGTTGCTTGTCCCGGGAAAAAATTCAAAACCAGGATTTTCACTAAAAAGTTAGCCTTCTCTAACCGACAAAGACAGCCAAAATTTCACAAAATCTGTCGTTTTTGCTGACTGGGCCGGGACGGCCCTCGTATTTATTCCGTCATGCCTGAAATCATTGACAATTCTCTAACCTTCCATTACAGTCTCCCGCATTATGGAAACGATGACTTTAACATTGTTGGCCTTGATTTTGCTGCTGTCACAAGACAAAAATCTTCACCTTGAGAACCTTGCCCTGCGACAGCAACTTGCAATGCTGAAACAAAAGACCAAACGACCGAAGATCATAACCATGGATCGGATTATTTTAACCCAAATACCCAAAGGACTATATTAAAAATGCCGCAACTATCACCTATCACCAAACAAAACCACGCTGATAAATCCTGGACAAGATATTCGTCCTATGCTTTTGCATCCAAAAATAATCTGGCTCCTGTGGCAGGTGCGGAAATAGCCAAAGCCGTCCATGCTTTGCCCATGGCGTTTGTTAAACAACAAGACAGCTTTCTTTTGGTGGCGGTATTGTCCCTCATCCCCGGTACCAACCTGTTTGTGGCTCCGGACGGCCGTTGGCTGGGTGGATACGTCCCTTCAGCTTTCAGAGGATACCCGTTTCAACTGGCAAAGACAGAAGGACAGGATGATCTGATACTGTGCGTGGATGAAGAATCCGGGCTGGTCAATGATGACAAATCAGCAGGGGAACCGTTTTTTGATGACACCGGAGAAGTTACTCAGCCGGTGAAAGATATCCTGAATTTCTTGAATCAAGTGGAGCAGAACAGGGCTGCTACCAGTGTGGCTGTGGCCGCTCTGGCAGATGCCGAAGTTCTCACTGAATGGCCCCTGAAAATAAAGGACCAGGACCAGGAAAAACCCGTAACCGGCCTGTTTCAGATAGATGAGGCAAAGTTGAACTTCCTGGAAGATGAGCAGTTTATAAAGCTGCGCAAATCCGGAAGCCTGCCCATTGCCTATGCCCAGCTTTTGTCCATGGGCAATATACAGGTGTTTGAGAAACTGGCAAAAGCGCAGGAACAAGCTGCTGCCCAAACTCCGGATGTCGGCTCTTTTCTGGGAGACGACGATGTGATTTCATTTCAATAGCGGGCTGAAAAGCTGTGGCCTTGTGTGATTTTCTGAACACTATGCGTTTACACATAATGGCCTGACTGACATTTCAATCTCACGCCATTTCTCCTCTCTGGTTATTTTCAGATCATAAGCCTGCTGGAGGTTCATCCAGAATTCAGCCGTGGTTCCAAAAAATCTGCTCATACGCAAAGCCGTATCCGAAGTGATCCTTCTTTTTCATGCAGTATTTCCGTGTCCTGATACCATTTGAAACAAAACCGTCACTGCATGTTTATACTGATGCTGTACTCGCCTTTTCTGTTTCCCTTCAAAGCCTCAAAACGATTTGAGGGCAAGGCCCTCAAGTCATTCAAAGAAGGAGCACAGTCGAGAATCTGAAGTCTC
>JAIVHE010000276.1 GCA_020201255.1 Desulfobacteraceae bacterium | reverse complement strand
ATCACATCATCTTCCATCCTCAACCCTATCCTGTAGTTCCCAAACCGAACTTTAAATCAAAGCTTATAAAATCTGATCGTAAATATGGCAGAGTCGAAGGGTTTGTTCATCGATGTTTTTTTTTATTTTGCCACAAATGTAGAGCAAGGCTTTTACTCATCCCTGCCTGCCTCCAGATAGAACTCAAGGTTCCTTGCGGTATACTGCGCTTGTTTCGAGGAACAATTACAACCCTGGTTACACCGTCGTAAACGCCTTCAAAAACATCTTCCTTGCCATGCCTTTTCAAAGCAATGCCCACCTGACCCAATATCCAGGCTACATCACGGCTGGAAATATTTTTAGGCATACTCAAAGCACAATGGAACCGCCTTGAAAGATTTTTCCCCTGATACATCTTCAGAAAAAAGGAATGATTTAAGATCTTTCATGGGCACGGGTCGGTAAATTTTATCAGTGCGCTTTTCGTCCATCATATATTCGATATATGTTTCAATGGCGTTTCTCAAACCCTCAAGAGCTTCCGCTTTGGTTTTTCCGCAAGATGCAACATCCAGCTCTATACATAATGATGCATATTGATTGCCTTCTTTTTTTATCAGACAAGTTACTTCCATGATGATTGTTCCTATAGTTAATGGGGAGTGGGGTTATAAGGTTCTCCATTTTTTGTGGAGCATGGGGGGGGTCAGGCTATAGCCGAACACCCCGCCCCGGAACCGGGTCAGGCGGCCGGTGCCCACGCCCGGGTCGTAAAAGAACCGCTGGCAGCCAGCGGTGAAAGATTTTCCGGATCCAACGTCCACCAAAGCAAAACACAAGTATCAACTACGTACATCATGTTTCCAGCCACTCATCACTTTCCTGATCAAGAATATCACCGGCATAATCCACCTTGCCGCGAAAAGGAACGAATACTGTATCTGCTGTTTGTTTTTGCTTATACGGCTTTATTACAAATAACTCCGGGAATTTCAATCCCCGTGTTTCCTGGAAACAGGCCCGGGTGGGCCAGTCGCTGCCGAACCGGTCGTTGCAGTCGTTGAACTGCCAGTAATCCCAGTTGCGCAGGCCCCAGTCCAGGGGGTGGGGTCAGGCCTGCGTTATTGTAGTTATTGGTAATTTTAAGTGGCCCCGGATTACGGATGTTCCTCTGGTGAAAAAAGGTCATAGTCAGCCGGGGTGATCACAGCGGTTTCTGCCTTTGGATATGCGGTTAAAAAGGTTTTTGGAAACCGAACCTGTTTTTTCCCGGTATTCCACTTGAATTTAAAGGCAGACAGTTTTTGCCCCTGCTCTTCGATATAATCGATCTCCTGTTGCTGGGTCGTGCGCCAGAAATATCCTTTGGTATAGCATCCTGCATTGTTCATCAGTTTCATTCTTTCGATCACCAGATAGTTTTCCCATAACGCACCGATGTCCGTGCGGCTCGGCAGGGGGAGAAAATTTCCGATAACGGCGTTGCGGATTCCATTGTCATGGAAATAGATCTTTTTGCCTTTCTTGATCTCATTTCGCACATTCCGGCTTTAGGCGGGCAGCCGGACCCGTTCCTCTTCCTGTCCGGGGGAGGTGGCCCCCGAAAAAAGGTCGCGCACATCCGGCTCATCCGCATTGAGCAGCAGGTATTTCTCACCTGTTTTTTCAAGGAGAGCATTGACCAGAGTAGTTTTACCGGATTGTCTCGGACCCAGCAGGATAATCGCTTTGTTTTGAAACAATCGGGCCTGCATCCGAATGAGTATAGATCTTATTATAATATTTTTGGAATTCATTCCAGAATGAGTATACTGTTTTGGGATTTTATGCAAGGGCTTCGGGGTCACGCGTTATTGTCGTTATTGGGGGGTTGGGTATTGGTATCAGGTGACCCTGTCACACGTATTGATCAATTTGTATTATCTGGTTCAGCCTTTTGCAGACTTTGGCAAAAAATGAATCCGGCAGTTTTTTCTGAGGATGAACCGTTGCCCCGCGTACCCGCCAGTCGAATGATTTGGGCTGGTGACATAAGACATAACTGGTTTTGCCTGCCCGGCCCTCTGTCTTGACCTTCCCGGTTGCAACGGCAAAGGGATTGTCTGCATTATATTCAGCTGTAGTCATGGGCAGGCCGATGACCAGAGATGTTTTGTCGTTGAAATTACGGGGTGAAAGAACCAGAAAAGGATGGATATCCCGCATTTCTCTTCCGGCCTGGGGGTTGCAATCGATCCAAATGATATCCTGCCTGCCCGGCACCCAGGACTTCTTTTCTTTTTTTGAACCGGCTGTTACCACTTTTCAGCCCCGACTGCACGGGTCTGCATGGTCTCTCCGCTATGCCGGGCCGGATCAAAACGGGACAGACGTTCCTCCAGCGTTAAATCATGGCCCTGTTCGGGACGGATGATAATGGCACCCTCTTCCACTGACAGGCATACCCGTTGATCGACGTGCAGCCGGGCCGCCCGGGCAATCGCAACCGGCAGCCTTACACCCAGACTGTTCCCCCATTTTTTGATATCCAGAATCGTTGCCGTCATTTTGATCTCCATGTATACAGTTAATGTTTAAACAGAGTATAAACATTGTCAGGTCTTTTGTCAAAGCAATTCATGGTTCATGGGGGTC
>JAIVHE010000275.1:1727-2674 GCA_020201255.1 Desulfobacteraceae bacterium | reverse complement strand
AGGATGCCCCTCTTGATGAGATGACCTTGGACCAGTGGAATCTGGTTATAAATGTCAACCTGACAGGTCAGTTTCTCTGTGCCCGTGAAGCGGTGCGTGAATTCAAGCGCCGCGGTGTAGTTCCGGAAATTTCCTGTGCCGCAGGTAAGATCATCTGTATGAGTTCGGTCCATGAAACTATTCCATGGGCAGGTCATGTGAACTATGCCGCCAGTAAGGGCGGTGTCATGCTTATGATGAAATCAATCGCCCAAGAGGTGGCGCCGTATCGCATCCGGGTCAACAGCATTGCCCCAGGTGCCATTCGTACCCCGATCAACACAGCTGCCTGGCAGACCCCGGAGGCCTATGAAGCCCTGATGGAACTCGTGCCCTACAAACGTATCGGCGAGCCTGAGGATATCGGCAGGGCCGCGGTGTGGCTGGCATCTGATCAGGCAGATTATATCAATGGCATCAGCTTATTTGTGGACGGCGGCATGACCTTGTATCCCGGATTTGCCACCAATGGGTAGCGCAAAGAAACAATTGCGATACATATAGGTTGTTGTAACCCCGCTGCTCATACCGGTGCTGCTGTTTTTCCAGTCTCTTGAGTATGCGCTTTCTGAGCATGGCAGTGATGGATTTCATAGGCAGTGTTCCTCCGGCTCATTCATCCAGGTGACAGGCCCTTCCCTTGAGGTTGAAAAAGAACTTGAGCCCTTTTTGAATGGTGGGGGAAAAAATCTTGGGAGACAGATAGGTGCCGGCCACCCGTTTGTTGATTTCACCGATGGTGGGATAGGGATGGATGGCAGCCGCTATGGTGGACAATTTTACATTGCCGTTGAATGCCGCCACCCATTCACTGATCAGGTTTCCGGCGCCGGGCCCCAGGATCTGCACCCCGATGGGTTTTTCCTTTTCATTCAGCAGCAGTTTGATTTTACCGTCAATCGATCCTT
>JAIVHE010000275.1:0-1665 GCA_020201255.1 Desulfobacteraceae bacterium | reverse complement strand
TGCCGTTGAATGCCGCCACCCATTCACTGATCAGGTTTCCGGCGCCGGGCCCCAGGATCTGCACCCCGATGGGTTTTTCCTTTTCATTCAGCAGCAGTTTGATTTTACCGTCAATCGATCCTTCCGCCTGGGCCCTGTCATTGTCTGTAAAGGATTCGGTAATTACCCGGCAGTGTATTCCGGCTTTTTTTGCTGCTGTTTCATTCATGCCGATGCTGGCCAGTTCCGGATCGGTATAGGTGACCCATGGCAGCCAGGTGTAGTCGACCTTCCTGGGAAGGTGGAACACGGCATTGCTGATGACGATTCCCCCTTCATATCCTGCGGCATGGGTGAACTGGAATCCGCCGTTCACATCCCCTGCTGCATAAATATGGTTGTGGCTGGTGCGCAGCCGGCTGTCCACCTGGATGCCGGACCGCTCCACAGCGATGCCGATATCGGACAGGCCCAGTCCTTTTGTATTGGGGGATCTGCCCATGCCCACGAGAATGGCATCTGCTGTTACCCGGTGTGTGTCACCGGCACTATCCTTGACCGTCACCTGCCGGCCGTCCGGCAGATCCTCTACCTGCTCGATGGATGCTTCCAGGACAAACTGCACCCCTTCCGCCGCCAGGACCTGCATCACTCCGTCTGCCATGTCTTTGTCCTCTTTGCCCAGGATCCGGGGGTTCCGGTCGATAACGGTCACCTTTGTGCCGAACCGGTTGAAGGCCTGGGCCATTTCAATACCGATGGGGCCGGCACCCAGGATGATCATGGACCCGGGCAGGGCATCCAGGTAAAAAATTTCCTTGTTGGTCAGGTGCGGGGTGTCCGCCAGGCCGGGAATGGGGGGCACCACCGGAGAAGAGCCCGTGGCAATGACCCATTTGGCGGCGGAAATGGTGTTGCCGTTCAGTGTCACCGCATGTTCATCCACAAACCGGGGCTGTCCGAACACCACTTTGGCCCCCAGGCTGCAGAACCGCTCTTCTGAATCATGTTTCTGGATGGTATCCACCACCGACCTGATGCGGTCAGCCACCTGCCTGAAATCCACCGGCGGCAGATCCACCTGCGGCAGACCGAAATCCGGTGCATGCTTCATCTGGTGATACACATGGGCGGATTTGATCAGGGTTTTGCTGGGCACACACCCATAGTGGAGGCAGTCTCCCCCCAGTTTGTCCTCCTGTTCGATCAATATGGTTTTCGCCCCCAGCTGTGCCGCCCCTGACGCGGTTGTCAGACCGGCTGCACCACCGCCGATGATCCCGATATCATATTCATAATTTGCCATGATCTTTTCCTTTTTTCTTTTTGATGAAAGATACCCCTTTTTTGGCCAGAAGGGGAAAAATCCCCAGCAGGGCAAATGACAACAGCAGACCCGGAGACAAAATCCCTTTTAATGAATCGATCTGCCCCAGTTGTGTGCCGGCATTGACATATACCAGGGTCCCTGCCAGCATGCCGATCTGGCTGACCAGGTAAAACTGCCTGGTTGTAATGGGTGTCAGGCCCATCACCAGATTGATGATGAAAAAGGGAAACACAGGTACCAGCCGCAGGGTGAACAGATAAAACGCCCCTTCTTTTTCAATGCCTTTGTTGATGGCCTGCAGTTTGTCTTTGAACCGGGCCTGCACCCAGTCCTGCAGCAGAAACCGGGAAACAAGA
>JAIVHE010000585.1 GCA_020201255.1 Desulfobacteraceae bacterium | reverse complement strand
CACTTTTGGTGTCCTGCCTGGTGACCATTCACCAGAAAACCGGCATCGGCCGGCTCTCCGCCTACTGCGGTGCGGTGAGCGCCGGAGTGGGGGCAGGGGCCGGAATCGCCTGGCTCCATGGCGGCCGGTACAGGGAAATCGCCCACACCATTGTCAATGCCCTGGCCATGGTGTCGGGTATCATCTGCGACGGTGCAAAGCCTTCCTGTGCCGCTAAAATAGCGTTTTCCGTGGAAGCCGGTCTCCTGGGATTTTTCATGTTTCAGAAGGGCCGCCAGTTTTATGGCGGGGACGGCATAGTCAAAAAAGGGGTGGAAAACACCATTGCCAACATCGGCCGGCTGGGCCGGGACGGCATGCGGGAAACCGATAAAGAAATTATCCGTATCATGCTGGGGGAATAGGGCCTGGCCGGAGCAGCGTTCTTCTTTTTTTTGATCGATACATCCCGTTGATCCGGCCGAATCCCTGAAAAACCGGTTTATTCGATATTGGTCACCCCCACCTCTTCAAAGGTTTTGATATCTGCCAGAATCCGTGTGGCCAGGTCCAGCAGTTCCATGCACACGGCAGCGCCGGTACCTTCCCCCAGCCGGAATTTCAGATCAATGAGCGGCTCCAGTCCCAGGCGGTCATGCATGTATTTGTGGCCGATTTCAACGGATTTGTGGCTGACAAACAGATAATTTTTTGCCGCCGGTGCCAGCTCGCAGGCGATCAGTGCCCCGGCTGTGGAGATCAACCCGTCACAGATCACCGGGATGCCCCGGGCCGCAGCCCCCAGAACCAGTCCGGCCAGGGCCCCGATCTCCAGGCCCCCGACTTTGGACAGAATATCCAGGGGATCTTTGGGGTCGGGTTTGTGCAGGTCCAGTCCTTTTTGAATCACCGCGATCTTGTTGGCCAGGGCTGCATCATCAATGCCCGTTCCCCGGCCGGTGAGCTTTTCCACGGGAAGTCCGGAAAACGCGGCAATCACCGCAGTGGACGGCGTGGTATTGCCGATGCCCATGTCTCCGGTGCCCAGCAGATCCACGGGCGATTCCGCTTCCAGCTCCGCTATAATCTCGATGCCGGCTTCAATGGAACGGACCGCATCTTCCCTTGTCATGGCCGGCTCTCTGGTGAAATTGGCGGTGCCGTGCCGCACCTTTTTATGGAAAATGGGCAGGGCCGGGTCAAAATCATAGTTAACCCCGATGTCTGCTGCCTTGACCCTGGCACCGGCATGGTTGGCGATGACATTCACCGATGCCCCGCCCCCGGCAAAATTGAGCACCATCTGGGGGGTGACCTCGGCCGGAAACAGGCTGACCCCTTCTTCCACCACACCGTGGTCCCCGGCGCAGGTGACAATGCGCTTGTTTGCCAGTTTCACGTCAATGGTGCCTTTGATGGCGGCCAGCCGGGCAGCGATATCTTCCATGATCCCCAGGCTTCCCGGGGGCTTGGCCTGGTTGCGCAGCCGGTCTTTGGCCGCTGCTAGGGCGGATTGATCCAGTTCTTGTCTGATGTCGGCGATGGTATGGTAGTTTCAAGCAATGATTCCAGCTGTGTTGTCATAGTTCCTCGCTATGGCTGCCTGTAAAACACAAAAAGGGTTTCACAGGACATAAAGTTCCTGCAAAACCCTTTGCCATCAGGTTTTACACACATGGTATTCCGGCACGTCTTCTGACTTTCGGCATTAAATTTGTTTTTCCAGCCTTCCCGCTTGCGCAGTGGCGTTGTGAAAAAACAGATATTTCCGATCACAGCGGCGGGACCGTCACGGGATTGCACCGTGTTCCGTTTGCCGGATATACCCACATTATGTTCCGGGTTTATACCGGTTTCTGAAAATCAGGTCAAGGGATTTTTTACCCCGGGCTCGCACGCTAGCCATCTACAACAGAGCGGGCAGGGGTGAGCGGAGAAATGGGGCTGTTTTGTGATCCATTTGAAAACTTACCTGGCAGCCGCAGGTAACAAGAAGTGTAAGCGCCCTGCCGGAAACGGTATCCGGCAGGGCTGAGAAAAAAAGGAAAAGTTATTCTGTTCCTGCCTCATAGGTACAGGTGTTGAAATCAATTTCTGCGCCGCATTTGCTGCATTTATGGGTTTTATTAAATTCATCCGAGAAAATTTCCTTGGATGCATCGCATGCAGGGCATTTACAGGTAAAGGATTTCAGGTGTTTAAAGTCTTGAAATCCGGGGCAATGTTGCGGTGTGCTCATAATGGTCTCCTTTTTATGTTGGTTGGTGTATCTGCTATTTGTCTATTCATATTTACGGCCATTGTCAAGTCCTGGTACCCGTGTATTTCAGATAATCACACGCACCCGGGCAGATTATGTAAGATGCACAACGGTCCGGCCCTTAAGCCGGCCTTTGAGCATATTTTCAATGGCCGGGTTCAGCTGGTCCAGGGAAATATGGGTTGCCATCTCTCCCAGATTGTCCGGCTTCCAGTCATGGGCCAGCTTTTTCCACAAGGCCAGTCTGGGTTCTCTGGGGTAATGCTGGGAATCGATGCCGTGCAGGGACACCCCCCGCAAGATAAAGGGAAATACCGTGATCGGCAGATCAGGGGATGCCACAAGGCCGCAGCAGGTGATCTTTCCCCAGGCCCGGGTAGATTTGATGGCCGTAGCCAGAATGTCTCCGCCCACCGTATCGATAACACCGGCCCACCGGGCCTTGAGTACAGGGGCTTTGTTGTTTTTCACAAACGCCTGGCGGTTGATAATTTCTGATGCTCCCAGTTGACTGAGAAAATCTGTTTCTGATTTGCCTGACACCGCTGTCACCGTATATCCGAGTTTGGCCAGAATGGCCACAGCCAGTGACCCCA
>JAIVHE010000274.1 GCA_020201255.1 Desulfobacteraceae bacterium | reverse complement strand
AGCTTGATTATGAAAAACATCACTGTATTTAACCGCACCACCTTGACTGGCTGTTGCATTAATTCTGCACATTCTGGAAGAAATGTTCAGCATTATTGCAAAATCAAGGTTTTGGGCTGCCATGGTCTGATGCTTGCGTATATAGCTAAGAGTTAAAATCTGCCTTCCCGAAAACAAATGATGCCAATACCGCCAACCTCGGGTTCTTATAGGTTCATCGGTTTTTGCGCCCCGCTCAATGGCCATATCCGGCACCAGTCCATCTCTCTGCCAGCCTGCCAGATTCTCTTCAACAATTCGTTCAACCAGCCTCTCACGCTCAAGGTCTTCCTCCGTTATTGATGCAAAGTATGTTTCCTGCCTGGATTTCTCCAGCGATTCTTTTGTGATCCACTGAATGCAGTATAGCCTTTCCTGAAAGATATCATCAGGATGCGGTTTGAAATCGTGTTTTTTCCACTGCCGGAGCCGGTTGCAGGTATTGCCGTTTTCATCCGTGTAATCCCCCCGCAGCGTTCGAATCGGGGTGCGGTACACCTTCCCGTCCAGTTCATATACAAGCTGGCCATTTTGCACCGTGCCTTGTTCTGCGGCTTTCATTTCCTCATTGGTTGCGCCGGTTTTCACTTCAATTTCAAACCGCTTTTGATCCTGTTTCGGGATCAGCCGGGCGTATACATTCCGCGTTTTTGAAATCACCCAGCTCGGGGTCATGGGAACCATCCAGCCGGTTTCCGGGCAGCGTGTCTCAAGGCAGTACAGATAGGCCTTGGCACGGTCTTCCCGGCTGTTGTGCTCGATGCCCAGCTTCGTAATTTCGGCATCCACGGCCTCGGCGACGTCCTCCTGGGCCTTTTCGATCTCAGCCCGCTTTTCAGGGGAAGCGCCGATAATATTCAATGCGCCCCAGGTCAGCATGCATGCCACGGGGTTTAGGTCAGAGGCATAGACATCACAACCAAGCCGGGCCGCTTCAAAGGGAATGCTGCCACCGCCGCAGAATGTATCTCCCACCCGGGGCCGCTGCCCGTAGCGCAGAATGCCCAACTGCTCCACCAGATCCTCATGCCGGGTGGCTGTAATGCCAAGGTGGGCAAGATGCTGGTTTACCTCCGGCCATATGGGGCCATACAAGCCTTCCGGGTCGCATTCTTCCGGTCTTTTGGACAGGCGGACTTTTTCTTCATACGGCAGATCATGCATCGCTTGTGCCAGCAGTCTCCACTTGTCTTCATACGGGATACTTCTTTTCCACCGGATGGACAGGCCCGGGTATTGTTGCGGGTCAAGGGGAAAGGAGAGCAGTTCAATTTCTTCAGAAGACAGCCTTTCGCCGGATTGGCCCTTCTTTATGGTGTAGTCAAAATAATCCCACGGAGATTCCAGCTTGACCCTGGCTGCCACATCAACGGCTGTAAACTTGGGCTCCCGCCGGCCAAAGGAAGCATCGTCTATGGCCATGAGCTTTTCAAATATGTCCAGATCTGCTTTTCGGTCATCTGTTACCGGAAGCAGGCTGGCCAGCACAATGGCCCGGACCATGATCAGCGGCTTGCCCAGAGCAGTCAGCGTCTGACCGGCACCGGCCTTCCGTTCCTTCTGGGCCTCGGCGGATATCTTTTGTGCCGGGAAAACCCGTTCAATCAAAGCGGGGGCATCTTTTAAAGCCAGGGGCTGAAGTGGCGTATCCGGTCTTTGAGCAGTTGTATTCATACGCTGTATCTGAATTCCTTTTGGTTTATTCCAGGTCGGGATCGAACAGAGACAACTGGCTGGCGCCACGGTCCTTGTTCTTTTTGGTGTTGCCATTGCCTGTGCGCCGGGGCTTGCGGATGGTTTTTTCCGGGGTATCACCCAGGGCGTATCCGAGTGCCGCGCGCCAGCCGCGGCCCTTGTCTTCCGGGGCACCCGCTGCTGCCGCGGTCATGCCGAACAGCCACCATCGTTCCTCCGGGCGGAGGGCCAGCCAGTTGCGCAGGGCCGCACCCACCTTTTCAAGGGGAAGGTCTTCAACGGCCCAGGCCAGTACGCACAGCTCCTTTCCCAGGAGCCGGTCAACCGGATTTTCCCCGGCTTTCCACTGGCTGATCGCCAGGTTGTGGGCTTTTAGGCGCTGGTTGAACAAGCGTTTGACCGGGTTGGCTATTTCGGTCCAGGTGGGACGGTGCAAAAAAATCCGGTCCAGCACCTGGCTGTCCTCACCCTGGGCATGCATCCCCAGGTCTTCGGTGATGCGCACCGGCTGCCGGGTTCCCCGGGGGATGCTGACGATAAAGTGATGCGGAGCAGTGGTTACGGGCACGCCAAAACCGACGGTCGGGTGAGCCTTGGTTTTGGCTGCACCCGTTTTATTTGATTTTTGGACCATGTGCCGGTCTCCGGGGATTTGCGGGCTGACGTTTTATTGTTCCACCTTGTCTATGGGAAGATCAATACCGGCAAGGTTGGCAAATGATTTCAGGTCGTAGCCGGTCTCAAAGCTTGCCCCGTCCCTGATGGAAACCTGGACCAGCGCGTCGGGTTCCCCGATGTTTTCCCGAAGGGAGTCCACCACCCGGCCGATCATGTCCGGGCCCACCAGACGGTCGTTAAAGCGCACGGTCACTGCCTGCTCTCCTTCTCCGACGTTCAGGGTCACACCTTGAAAAGACACGCCGCTCCTGCCCTTGAAAGTGGAAATAAGGGTAAATACCTTGTCCGTAGTATCGAGGCGCACCTTCTGGTTGACCAGGCGGGCGGGCTTGGTGTCATCGAT
>JAIVHE010000331.1 GCA_020201255.1 Desulfobacteraceae bacterium | reverse complement strand
TTCCCGGCGGCAGATAAACGCGATGACCGATTTTCACCAGCGGGCGCTTCCGGTGGCCTGGCTGGAAAGCCGGGTGGACCGGTTTTTTCTGGAAATTCAGGGATCCGGCCGGATTCAGACCCCAAACAAAGAGGTTCTCCGGGTACATTATGCCGGCAGCAACGGCAACCAGTACCGGTCCATTGGCCGGTATCTCATTGAAAACCGGGAAATCGCCAAAGAAAACATGTCCATGCAGGCCATCCGGCAATGGCTTGAGGACAATCCCCATCGCATGGATGAAGTGCTTCACCACAATGAGAGTTTTGTGTTTTTTCAAACAGAGGCTGACGGACCCTTTGGCAGTATCGGGGTGAAATTGACACCTTTGCGGTCCATGGCAACGGATTACAGGCTGTTTCCAAGGGGCGCGCTTTGTTTTGTGCAGACCGCACTGCCGGGTCCTGATGTCATAGAAAATGTTGGCGTATCAACAGACCTGGACCATTGGGATAACGTGTCTTTGTTTGTGATGAACCAGGACACGGGAGGTGCCATCCGGGGATCGGCCCGGGCGGATCTGTTCTGCGGAAATGACGAATATGCAACGTTTGCAGCCGGTCATATGAATATCCGGGGACAGCTGTACTTTCTGGTAATGAAACCGTAAGTATATTGACCAAACTCCCTGTGAAAGTCTTGTGACTTCGATCAGGGCAATCGCAAGGAAACACATATCCAAATTGACAGTCGGCCGCCACAGGGCGGTGTCCTGCATCCGGCCTGAAATCCACAGGCTTTGACAGTCCTGATACAGGACACCGCCCTGTGGCGGGCTCCCGTTGATGTTTTGCTGCCGGAAGATCAGCGCCAGAGGATGTCCTGTGATCGGAACATCAAACAGACCTCTTTGCCCGGCTGCAGGTGAAAACTGCTGGAATACTGCGGGTCAAGCGCCAGCATGAAACGCATTTGTGAAACAGTGATGGTGGTCATGATCTGTTGGTGCCGGCCGGTCATCTGCATGGACAAAATCTGTCCGTTCATCTGGTTGTCATACCCATTGTCTTTTGTGGGGCCCGTGGCCAGGTGGATGTTTTCTCTCTGGATCACTGCGGTTTTACCGGATGCGGTCATGGGGGGCAGTACAATGTCCTGGCCGTCATCCAGGGAGGTTGTCAGTCCCTGTCCGTGAACACTTGCGTAGGGACCGGGAAGGATGATTTCCATGCCCGTGGAAAACAGGGTGCCGTTGCTGATGGATATCTGGGTGTCACTGCAGTCAAACAGCCAGGCCAGATCATGGCTGGCAATGACCAGAGTGGTGCCCCAGTTTTCCCGGGCCGCCAGGGATGCCTGGCGGATCAGAGCAGCGCTTTGTGCATCCACGCTGGCAACCGGTTCATCCAGCAAAAGCACATCCGGTTTGAGGACGAGCCTGGCAGCCAGGGCCACCCGCTGGGCTTCGCCGCCGGACAATTCATGCCACGGACGGAAAGAAAATTCTTCATAGTCAAGTCCTACACTGTTCATTGCGATCTGGATGCGTTTTGTCATGTTTTTTACATCCCGCCGAATTTTGAGGCCATATGCGATATTTTCCAACACAGAGCGTTTGAGCAGATAGGGTTTCTGGGTGACCATGGTGACCCTGGACCGGATCCCCGGAGAAAAAGGATATTCCGGCCGGCCGTTAAAGCAAATGGAGCCTGCGGCAGGGCGCATGGCAAAGGCAAGAATCTTGAGCAGTGTGGTTTTTCCCGACCCGTTGGGACCCATCAAACCGGTGATGGAACCTTTGGGAATTTCCAGATGATCAATGTCCAGTACTTTTTTGTCTCCATAAAAATGGCTGACATCTTCCAGAAGGTATGTTGGCTGGTTTCGGGTCATTGTTTCCTCAAAAATGACAGACAGATATTGACGCATAATGCAATGGCAATCAGCACTATCCCCAGGGCCATACCGTCGGCAAACATGCCTTTGTTGGTTTCAAGGGCAATTGCCGTGGTGATGGTCCGGGTGTGGTATTTGATATTTCCTCCCACCATCATGGAAATGCCTACCTCGGTGAGAACCCGGCCGTAGGCCGCAACCGCCCCGGCAAGGATGCCGTACCGTACCTCCCACAGGCAGGTGCGAAGGATGTGGTGCTTTGCCGCCCCTAAAGAAACCAGGGTCAGTTTCAGGTCGGCATCAATGTTTTCCACAGTGGCGGCGGTGATGGCTATAATGATGGGCAATGCCAGGATCGTCTGGCCCATTGCGATACCTGTGAGGGTGAACAGCAGACCCCATTCGCCCAGCGGTCCCTGACTGGAAATAAGGGCATACACAATCAGGCCCACCGAAACAGTGGGCAGGGCCATGAGGGTGTCCACCAGGGTTTTCAGGTGGCGCTTGCCCCGAAAATTATAATATCCCAGTGCAAACCCCAACGGCAGGCCGGCTACAAGGCTTGCTGCCATGGCAACGGTGGAAACCTTGAGGGTGGCGGTTATGGCTGAAAAGGTGGCTGGATCAAGGTGAATCAGTAATAAAACCGCCTTGACAAGCCCATCATAGATATAATCCATTTTGTAGTTGTTACCGATCCTTTAAAAACAGTTCATGGTATTCATCTTCTGTGATATGGCGTTTCAAACGGTCATTGATAAACAGATAGATTTCTTCCAGCTCCGCATCAGACAATCGTGGGATAAAGGTTTCCATGAAAGTGTCTTCACAAAATTTCTGCAGATAGAACATCACGGTCTGCTCATCTGTCTTTCTGTCCATGCCAAAGGCACCAAGCCCTTTGTAATTGTGGATAAACCGGTGGGTGTCTTGTTTCATATCAGATATTTGTTCTCCTGCTCCAGGGGCATGTTCCAGTTGGTCTGATACCGCCCCTTCAGGTATCAGTTCCATCTGTTTTATCCTGATATCGCTTCTTGGGCAAGTATTTGTGTACAATTGCTGCAAACCGTTGTACCTATTTTACAGAACCGGTGTAAGGATGTAAGATATCAGTGGATGATCAACAAAAGAGGTCCCAATGGATTATAAACACCTGGCTGACCAGCTGGACATGAGCGAAGAAGAATTTTCAGAACTGGCTGCATTGTTTGTGACCATCACCCGGGCAGATCTGAAAAAGATCCGCCAGGGGGTATCCAATGACAATCCGTCCCGGGCTGCTGCTGCAGCACATTCCATAAAAGGGGCAGCCGGCAATCTGGGATTCACCCATATGGCCGAGCTGGCAAAAAAAATGGAAGCTTTGGCCAATGCCGGCAATCTTGATAATTTTGATGTCTATATTATGGATCTTGAGACCCGGGTGGAGGCCCTGGCCGCCACCTGATACCACCCAACCCACAGAGACCAGGGAATAATGCAGAAAATTCAGCCCTATACCGTGCTTGCCGTGGATGACAATCTTTTGAACTTGAAGATGATTGAAAAATCGCTGTCCAGGGAAGGGTATCAGGTGTTTATTGCGGGTAACGGATCCGAAGGCCGCGCCATTGCCAGAGAAAAACATCCAGACCTGATTTTGCTGGATATTGAAATGCCCGGGGAAAACGGGTTTGATGTGATCAAAAAATTAAAACAGGATGCCGCCACCAACCCGATTCCAGTGATTTTTCTCACCGGTGTCAGTGATGTAAACGCCAAATTAAAAGGCTTTGATCTCGGGGCGGTGGACTATATCACCAAACCGTTTCATCCTTTGGAGGTTCTGGCCCGGGTCCGCATTCACCTAAAGCTTTCCATTGCCACCAATTCTTTGATTCAGGATCAGGCCGCAAAGCTGCTGCAGGTGGCCGAAGCCCAGAATGCCATGCTTCCCGCACCGCAAAATTTTCCCGATGCAACGTTTGGTGTGTATTATAAATCTCTGGAAGAGGCCGGCGGAGATTTTTATGATGTTTTGACCATCAGTGAGTATATCACAGGATATTTTGTGGCGGATTTTGCCGGTCACGACATCAGAACCAGCTATTTGACGGCATCGGTCAAAGCCCTGCTGGCCCAGAATTGCACCCCACTGTATTCACCCGGAGAAAGCATGAAAATGGTTAATGCGGTACTCCAGCAAATGCTGCCTCCTGAAAAATATCTGACTGCCTGTTATCTGCACCTGAACCGGTCCACCATGACCATGACACTTGTCAATGCGGGGCATCCCCCTGCGGCATGCCTGCCGGTCCAGGGCGATGCCTACCTGGTCAAGTCCCGGGGGGATGTCCTGGGTATGTTTTCTGACGCACATTTTGGTGTGTTGCGCATGAAGGTAACCAGAGGAGACAGGTTTCTGGTGTATTCAGACGGGCTGGTGGAGTCTGTGGACAAAAAAATCAACTGGGCTGCTGGTGCCCGCAAACTGCTGCCTATGTTCCAGAATCTGCGGGCATTTTCCTGTGCAGATGCCCCGAGACAATTGATCCGGCATTTGCCTGGCGCCCATAAGATTCCGGAAGATGATGTTGTCGTGCTTTGCATAGAGGTGTGAATCTGATGCGCCATAGAACCCAACAGTTTACAATGATACAGACCGAAGATGCCATTGATATCCGGTTCTCTTCCTGTATGGAAAATATTGATGCAGTATGCAGGGCGGTCACCCGGTATCTGTTATTTCGACTGGCTGCAGTGCAAAGTCCGGATCATCTGTTTGCCGTCAATCTCGTTATGCGGGAAGGATTGACAAACGCAGTGCGGTATTCCCAGTTTCCCCTGGCAAGGGATCATGGCAGGGGAATCTTTATCATGCAAACCTATTGTACCCGGTATGGCTTTAATGAAAACGGAAATATTTTGTTTTTGCAAAAGGATTTTACCTTTTAATTATGCGCCGGAGCTACTGGTTGGTTTGGTGCCGGGAATCAGCCCGGGCAGAGCGCTTTGGAATTTAATGGTAGCGTAACATGTTTCTAATATAATGCTAGCACAAAACAGGTAAAAAAATAGTTTGGATAAGATATGCCCCGCTGTGACAGAGATTATCAGGGGTTGTATATCCATTCATATGCTGTATTTACCATTTATCAGGAGGAACCATGACAAACCATTTGCACCGGGCAATGGATAAGATAAAAAAAGAGATTCTGTCCCTGGGCGCCCTGGTGGAGGACCGGGTCAAAAAATCCATTGAAGCGGTCCGCACGGAAAACCTGCAATTGGCCCGGTTTATCATTGACACCGATTTTGAAGTGGATGAACGCGAAATTGAAGTGGAAGAAGAATGCCTCAAGATTCTGGCATTGTATCAGCCTGTGGCAACGGACCTGCGGCTGATTGTGGCGGTGATAAAGATCAACAACGATCTGGAACGGATTGCAGATTATGCGGTCAATATTGCAAGGCGGTTCATAACCTCCGCAGAGGATCCCGATAAGTTCGGGTATGACTATACCGCCATGGCGGAACAGGCCGCCAATATGCTCAAATTGAGCCTGGACGCCCTGGTGGGCATGGATGTGGGCATGGCCTATACGGTTCTGGAAATGGATGAAGCTGTCAATACAATGAGAGATGATGCATACCGTACCATGAAGGCGGATATTCGTGCGCATCCGGACATGGTGGCGGAGATTATCAATATGTATCTGATTTCCCGGCATATTGAACGGATCGGAGACCATACCACCAATATTGCCGAAGAAGTGATTTATCTCATTGAAGGAGATATCATCCGTCACACCTGATGTCCTGCCGGGGTCCGTGTATACGGTTGCCTGCATCCTGCACCAATATAAAAACCTGAAACAGGATAAAAACATGCCCAGAGAAACCATATTGATTGTAGATGATGAAGAAGATATCATCGAGTTGATCAAATATAACCTGAAAAATGAGGGCTATGATATACTAACGGCATTCACCGGGGAACAGGCTATTAAAATTGCCAGACAATCCCGGCCGGATCTTATCGTGCTGGATCTGATGCTGCCGGGTATCGACGGTCTGGAAGTGACCAGATATCTGAAAAACAATGACCAGACAAAGGATCTGCCCATTGTCATGCTCACAGCCAAGGGGGAGGAATCAGATATTGTCACCGGTCTGGAACTTGGGGCCAATGACTATATTTCCAAACCATTCAGCCCCAAAGAACTGCTGGCAAGGATCCGGTCCATTTTGCGGCGCCGCAGGAAAAATGCACTGGATGATTCGTCCCCTGCCATCCGGCAGGTGGGAGAGATGACCATTGACCGTGCCAGGCATATGGTCACCATCCAGGGGGAAATGGTGGATCTGACCTTGTCTGAATTTGAACTGTTGTCCTTTCTGGCAGATAAAAAAGGCTGGGTGTTCACAAGAGACCAGATCATGGATGCTATTCACGGGGAAAACTATGCTGTGACCGAAAGAAGTGTTGATGTGATTATCGTGGGACTGCGCAAAAAACTCAAAACCCACGCAGTCTGCATTGAAACCGTAAGGGGTGTGGGGTACCGGTTTAAAGAGTAATTTGGAAAAACGGTATTGCGGCATGGAAAAAACAATGTAATCAAAAAAGCATACTGTATATGAAAAAACCAAAGCTGATCTGGCGGATATTTCCTTTTTTTTTGCTTGTCATTATTGTTTCGCTTTCCCTGGAAGCCTGGTATTTTACCAATCATTCCAGACAATTTTATCTGGAAAATGCTGAAAAAGAGCTGATCATACGGGCCCGGCTCATCCAGCGCAATCTGGCCGATGTTCTTGCTCAGGGCCGGGTTCGGGAACTGGACACCCTGTGCAGGCAGCTGGGAGAATCCATCCAGACGCGGATTACCATTGTGATGCCGTCAGGAGAGGTGGTGGCAGATTCCTTTGCCCGGGTCAAACCCATGGACAACCACAAAAACAGGCCTGAAATCCAGGCGGCCCTGCAGGGTGAACGAGGCATGTCAGTGCGCTACAGCAGGACCCTGGATGAAAACATGATGTACATTGCACTGCCTGTGTCCGAACCACGTGGTGTGACAGCCGTGATCAGGGCTGCGGTCTCTGTTTCCGCCATTGAGAAAGACATCCGCAAAATGCGCAATAATCTTTTCATATTTCTGGCGTTCACGGTTCTTGCGGCAGCAGCAGCGTCCTTGTATGTGGTGCGCAGAATTGTCCAGCCCCTGGAAACCATCACCCGCGGAGCCCAGGCATTTGCCAGGGGAAATTTAACCAAACCCCTTGCTTTGCCCGATACCCGGGAATTATCGGATCTGGTCCGGGCTATGAACCAGATGGCACAAGATCTGGATGATCGGATCCAGGATTCTTTGAACCGGCAAAAAGAGCTTGAGGCAGTTCATTCCAGCATGCAGGAAGGGGTGATCGCCGTTGGTAACCAAGAGCGGATCATCACCATTAATGATGCAGCTGCCGGCATCTTTCATTTTTCTCCTTCTGAACTGAAAAACAGAAATATTCTGGAGGTAGCCAGAAACTTTGCGCTCCAGAATTTTATACAAAAAGCCCTATCCACACATGAGCCCATGGAAGAGGATATCTCCATCCAGCGCGATGGAGACCATATTTTCAATATTCACTCCAGCGCCCTGTGGGATGCCAGAGAACAGCGGATGGGAACGTTGATTATTTTTCATGATATCACACGCACACGCCGTTTGGAGAGGATGCACAAAGATTTCGCCGCCAATGTCTCCCATGAACTGAAGACCCCGTTGACCACCATCAAGGGATTTATCGAGACCCTTCTGCAAATGCGGACAGATGCCCAAGATGATGCTGCGGAATTTTTACAGATTATTGAAAAAAATGTCAACCGGATGATAGAACTGATCAATGATCTGCTGGCCCTGGCAAGACTGGAGCGGCTGGAGGGGACCGGAATACAGTTTGCACAAAATCATTTGTCCACGCTGATCCAGGGTGCGGTCAACACCTGCAGTGCCATGGCACAGAAAAAACAGATCCAGATCCGCATGGATTGTCCCGATGACCTGACCGCCATGGTGGATCCGATTCTCATGGAGCAGGCCATTGTAAACCTGGTGGAAAATGCCGTGAAATACAGCCCGGATAACAAACCAGTGGATATCACCGTCCGGGATACCGGCGGATGGGTGGACATTACGATCACAGATTCCGGCAACGGGATCGCAAAAGAACATCTGCCAAAAATTTTCAATCGATTCTACCGGGTGGACAAGGGCAGAAGCCGCCAGGAAGGGGGTACCGGTTTAGGGCTTGCCATTGTCAAGCACATTGTCCAATACCACAACGGCCGCATAACGGTTTCCTCTGTCAAGGGCAAAGGCACCACCTTTCATATCCGTATGCCGTCCCGGGCCTGAAACCGATTTTCACCGCCGCTGCAAAACCGATATGCGGTAAGATATCGGCACCTGCATTGCAGGGCAATTGGTATCATAGATCAGCAGGTATCGGTCATCAACAAGGTATCATGCATAGAACAGGGCTGCGTTTTTGCCCAGGATCGCCTGTTTCTGGTCTTCATTCAATCCGGATGCATCCAGATCCCGATAATATCGGTCCGGCGGCAGCAACGGAAAATCCGTGCCCAGCAGCACTTTTTCCAGAACACCGGCCCGGGCTGCCATGTCATAAATGGCAGGTTCGTAGAGAAACGGGGATGCTGCCGTGTCATACCAGATATTTTTCAACGTCTGTTTCAATTGTTTTTTCATGATGTGGTAAAAGAAAATACCACCGCCCCAATGGGCCAGAATGATCCGGTTGTCGGCAAATGTTGTTGCCAGGGTCTGGATCTGTTCCAGGGTCACCGGGGTTTTGCCGGGATAAGGGTGTCCCACCGGTTCGTTGGTGTGGATCATGCAGGGCAGGTTGCCTTTTTCCCGTAAGACCGCCATCACATCCGTCATAAGATCCAGTGCCCTGTCGTCAATGCCGGACAGGTAAAAGGCCAGTTCTCCCACCCCGGACAGGCCGGCATCAATGCAGCGGACCGCCTCATCTGCGGCCCCTTTCCATGCCAGGTCAAAACAGGCCAATCCCCTGATCCGGTCCGGGAATTGCTGGACGCACCGGATGATATAATCGTTGTTTGCCCTGGCATGGTCCGGGTTGCGCCAGGGAAATCCGCTGGCACAGGCTATGTCCACGCCATGCTCGTCCATGGCGCAGATCAGCTGTTCACATGTGGCCACAGCAGCTTTGGGATTGTTGTACAGCAGGGTAAACTCGGGTTCATTGGCAAAAAACCGGGACCGGTCCCGGGCAATGGTTTCCGGAAACAAATGGGTATGGGTGTCAATGATCATCTTGTATCATCTTTCGGAATTATTTATTTGAAAGCTGTTAGCCCTTAGCCGTTAGCTGTTAGTTCGCAATTATTCGTTTCCAGTAAACAAACTTTTCCCTGCTGTTATCACCGGCTAACGCTTTCATACTTTTTTGTGCCCGCCAGGGCATGGCTGTTTATATGAAAGCCGTCAGCCGTCAGCTAAAAGCTAACAGCTTCCATTCTGCCCGTCAGGACATGAATGGTATTGAAAAAAACACGCTGTCAGTATATAATAATTGTTTTACACAAACAAGGGTGAACATAAGGTAGGCTAAAGCAAATTCATTCTTACATAATTATATGATAAATTCAGTAATTTATGAATAATATCGGATGGCCTTACATTGATTAGATTTTTTTAAAACCACGAAGGTCACGAAGAACACGAAGAAGCCCTTCCTTCGTGTTCTTCGTGACCTTCGTGGTAAAACAATTTGACGGCCCTAAGGGCCTGAAATGGATGGATTGACGGTTAGAATGAATTCACCGTGCAAGGCAGCCAAATGAAATATTATCCTGTTTTTCTTGATACCAGAGGCCGAAACTGCCTGGTGGTGGGCGGGGGCCGTGTGGGAACCAGAAAAGCGAAAACCCTTGTCCGGTCAGGTGCTTATGTTACAGTTGTTTCCAAAAAAATGTGTGAAGCATTGGAAAAACTGCCGGGTATTGTGGTGAAAAGACGTGCATTTCATCCCGGAGATCTGGAGGGAATGTTTCTGGTATTTGCCGCCACCAACGATGCCGGGCTCAATCAACAGGTGCTGACAGATGCCAGGGCCGTCCGTGTGCTGTGCAACAGTGCGGATGCACCAGGCCAGGGAGATTTTATTCTGCCGGCGGTCATGGAACAGGGGGACTTGATCTGTGCCGTTTCCACCTGCGGGGCCAGCCCGGTTCTGGCCAAAAAAATCAGAGATGATCTGGCACAGGCGTATGGTCCTGAATATGCCATGTTTCTTTTGCTGATGAAAGCCATCCGAAAAAAGCTGCTGGCAGCAGGTCATGATCCCCAGGGCCATAAAATGATTTTCAGGGCTTTGATGGAAAAGAATCTGCCGGCACTCATTGCAGCCAAAGACTTCGCTGCCATTGATACGGCCCTGTTTGAACTGCTGGGGAACGGGTTTGATTCTACGGATCTGATATCACAAAAGTTGTAAATACAGGAGCCATGATGGAATTACAAACAACCGGTACCATGCTGGGATTTGCCTTTTTGCTCTACGGTTTGAGCCTGGCGGGATACGTTTTTTTTCTGGTGTATCAAAAAGAGCGCATCCAGAAAATCTCTGCGTACCTGATCGCCGCAGGCGTGCTGGTGCATCTTGCCGGCACTGCATTGTGGGGTGCGGCATTGGGGAGCCTGCCTGTCCATAACCTTGTCCAGAGCCTTTCCATGGCCGCACTGGCATTCGGGGTCATGTTTTTATATGTACAGTATAAATATAATCTCAAGATGCTGGGGCTGTTTGCCGCAATGATTTTGTCCGGCACCATGCTGGCGGTGCTGCTGCTGCCCGATACCCGGGTTGTGCCCAATGAGATTCTCAAAGGATTCTGGTTCTATTGCCATATCTTTCTGGTGTTCACGGGTGATGCGGCCTTAGGCCTGGCATGCGGTGCCGGTATATTGTACCTGCTCCAGGAAAAAGGGATCAAAGCCAAAACCCGGGGTTTTTTTTTCAACCGCCTGCCATCCCTTGATTTTCTGGATTTTGTCAGTCATGCCTGCATTATCACGGGATTCTTTCTGTTGACCTTTGGACTGGTCACAGGGTTTGTCTATGCCAAACTGATCTGGGGGCAGTTCTGGAGCTGGGATTTCAAGGAGGTTTTTTCCCTGGGTGCCTGGCTGGTATATGCTGTTCTGCTTCATCTGCGGCTCTATTCAGGCTGGCGGGGAAAAAAATCAGCTGTCATGACCATTGTTGGATTTGCCGTCATTATTTTTACCTTTCTGGGGGTTAATCTGTTTTTGGGCGGGCATCACCAGGAGTTCACCAAATAGCGGAAACATCATGCCACATATCATACTCATCGGCGTAAACCATAAAACCGCTCCTGTGGAACTTCGGGAAAGACTGTCGAAGCCAAAGCTTCAGGCGTGCTGCTCAACCGGATGATGCACAAAGCCTTTTCCGTTGCCAAACAGGTGCGCAAGGAAACCGGTATCGGTGATAATGCCGTTTCCATCAGTTATGCCGCCATTGAACTGGCCAATAAAATTTTCAGCGATCTGTCCACCAAAAGCGTGATGCTGCTGGGGGCGGGAGAGATGGCGGAACTGGCTGTGGAACACCTGCTTTCCCATAATGTCAAACAGATTCTGGTGGCCAACCGGACCTTTGAAAATGCCCTGTCCCTGGCGCACAAATTCAATGGACGTGCCCTGGGATTTGAAGAGCGGGAATCCGCGCTGGCGGATGTGGATATCATCATTTCTTCCACCGGTGCTACTGAATATGTACTGACGGCAGCCCAGGTGAAAAAAGCGATGAAAAAACGGCAGTACAGGACTCTTTTTTTCATCGATATTGCCGTGCCCCGGGATATTGATCCGAAAATCAACGCATTGTCCAATGCCTATGTTTATGATATCGATGATCTGAAAACCATTGTGACATCCAATATCCAGCAGCGCGAGCAGGAAACCGTCAAAGCGGAGCGCTTTGTGGCCGAAGCGGTCGTCAAATTCAGAAAATGGCAGGACAGCCTGGCCATCGTACCCACCATCAAGGCCATCAACGATAAAATGACGGCCATCGTGGAAATGGAGTGTGATAAAACCCTGTCTCATCTGTCCCATCTGTCGGAATCAGACAGAAATGCCATCCGCCGCATGACCCGTGCCATCGCCTCACGGGCCATTCATGATCCGATTTTGTTTTTGCGAAATACCGGGTCCCACCGGGATGATTCTCTCTACCTCAATGTTACCCGTCAGCTCTTTCATCTGGATGTTTCAGACGATCAATAATCTCTTTACAAAGCAGCACATTTTGTTATAATACCCTTTTTTAGTGTTCCCGGACCTTTAAAAAAAGGATAAACGCAATGAAGAAAGAAGATCTGGAATATTTTAATACCCTGTTGGCAGAAAGACTCAATGAACTGCTCAAGCACGCGGACAGCACGGTGACCGGGATGACAAAACCCAAAGAGAATTTTGCAGACCCCACTGACCGGGCCTCCCACGAAGCAGAAAGAAGCTTTGAACTGCGGATTCGTGACAGGGAACACAAATTGATCAAAAAGATTAAAAAAGCGCTGGAGCGCATAGAAAACGGTACATTCGGCCAATGTGAGACATGTGAGGAAGAAATTTCCATTGAACGGCTGAAGGCCAGGCCGGTGACCACCCAGTGCATTGATTGTAAAACCCGGGAAGAGGATATGGAGAATGCCCTGGGAATCTGACCGGACCATATAGTGATCGACCTTCACGTACATTCCACTGCCTCGGATGGATCTCTGTCTCCTCTGGAAATTATGGCCCTGGCCAGGGACACCGGCATAAAAGCCATTTCCATTACCGATCATGATTCCATCGACGGCATCAAAGAGATCCTGGATCATCTGAACACCTTTTCTGTAGAATTTATGACCGGGGTGGAAATATCCTGTGAACCACCCGAAGGTTTTGAAACCCTTGGCAGTGTTCATCTGCTGGGATATGGATTTTCCCTGTACGACCGGAACCTGAATCTTTTGCTTGGGCAGGCAAAACGTGCAAGGGAACAGCGCAATCCAAAAATCATAGAAAAACTGCGCCAGATGGGGCTGGATATCAGCCTGGCAGAAATACAGAACCGTTTTGAAACAGAGCAGATCGGCCGCCCCCATATTGCGCAGTTGATGGTGGAAAAAGGATTTGCCGCCTCTTTTGCCCAGGCCTTTGACACCTGGCTTGGCAAGGGAAAACCAGCCTATGTGGATAAATTCAAGGTGTCTTGTAAAAAGGCAATCCAGACCCTTCTGGATGCCGGGGGCATCCCGGTTCTGGCCCATCCGGGCCTGCTGGAATTCAAACGCACCAGGGAAGTGGAAGTTTTTCTGGATCATTTGGTCACCAGCGGCCTCCAGGGCATGGAAGTTTTTTATACGGATCATGATCCCCGCCAGACAGCGTATTTTGCCGAACTGGCCCGCAAGAAAAAATTGCTGACCACCGGTGGATCCGATTTTCACGGCAGTTTCAATGCCGGGGTCAAACTGGGACGGGGCAAAGACAATATCGAAGTGCCGTATGCTCTTTTTACGGCATTGACCGATCGCCTTGGCGCCATGCACAACCTCCATGACCGGCTTGATATCCTGGAAGCCAATCTGGGCCATCAATTCATTGACAGGTCGTTGCTCAATACCGCCCTGTGCCACCGTTCTTTTTTGAATGAAAACCAGCGCATCTGCGGGACAGACAACGAACGTCTGGAGTTTTTGGGTGATGCGGTGCTGGGGCTTTGTGTGGGGCATATCCTCATGCTGCAAAGCCCTTCCAGAAAAGAGGGGGAATTGTCCAAACTGCGGTCCACCCTTGTGAGTGAGCCGGCCCTGGCGCAAATGGCGAGGTCCATTGATCTGGGAAGATTCATCAGGCTGGGCAAGGGAGAGACGATATCAGGAGGCAGGGATAAAAACTCCATTCTTTCGGATGCGTTTGAAGCGGTTGTGGCAGCGGTTTTTCTGGATGCAGGGTTTGACACGACCTGCGATCTGGTGCAAGCCTTGTTTCAGAAAGCAGTTGATGCGGTATTGTCCTGTGACCATACCTTTGATTATAAAAGCAGCCTTCAGGAAGATGCCCAGGAGATATTCGGCACCACCCCTGTGTATGCGGTTACCCGGGAAATGGGCCCGGATCACGACAAAACCAAAACCTTTGAAATCAGTCTGGAGCTGGCCCATGTTTCAGCAGAGGGTTTCGGGAAAACCAAAAAAGCGGCAGAACAGGATGCTGCCAGAAAAGCCCTTGCGCTGCTGAAAAAAAAGTAAGCACATGGGTTCTGTCCTGGTTATCCCCGTTTTCATTCCCCATTCAGGATGCCCCCACCAGTGTGCTTTCTGCAACCAGACAGCCATTACCAAAGAAACATCGACCCTGCCGGATACCGTCAGGGTGGCTGCTGTTATCCGGCAATATCTGGCATGGAAAGGTACAAGATCCCGGGTGGAGCTGGCATTTTTCGGTGGTAATTTTCTGGGCCTCTCTCCCGGGCGGATTATACGCCTTATGGAAGCGGTAAAACCCTTTTTGGACAGCGGCGATATTCAGGGTATCCGATTTTCCACCCGGCCTGATACAGTGACCAGGGACCGCCTGGACCTGCTTCGGTCTTATCCGGTCTGCCTGGTGGAACTGGGGGTGCAGACCATGAATGACCAGGTTCTGGCCCGGGTGAACCGCGGCCATACCAGCCAGGATACCTGCCGGGCAGTCGGCCTGCTCAAAGACAGGGGATTGGAAACAGGGGTCCAGGTCATGGTGGGGCTGCCCGGTGAAACACAGGACAGCATGATCCGAACGGCACGCATCCTGGCAGGTTTACAGCCGCTTACGGCACGAATTTATCCGGTGCTTGTCCTCAAAAACACCCCTTTGGCCAGGTGGTATGAAACAGGAGAATACCAGCCCTTGACCCTGGACCGGGCCGTGGAAATAACCAGCGGGATGTATCAGGTGTTTACCCGGGCAGGTGTTGCTGTCATCCGCATGGGGCTTCAGACATCGGGCACCCAGGACCCCGATGTGATTGCCGGTCCCCGGCACCCGGCCTTTGGACATCTTGTTTTTTCCCGTAACATGTATCGCACGGTCATAAAAAAAATCCAGGCTTTGGGTGATGATAAGACACCGGTGCGGATGACATTATCGGTTCATCCGCATGATGAATCCCGTCTCAGGGGCGATAAAAACAAAAATCTATATCTCCTTGAAGCGGCCTTTCCCTGGTGTGATTTTTCCTTCCAGGGCCTGCTGCATAAAATCCAGCCAGATGGGACTGGCTGTTCTGGAACCGGTTTCTCCCTTGCCCAGGGATGCTTCCTGATCCATTCCCACCCAGACGCCAGTGGTGTATCTGGGGGTATATCCCAGAAACCAGGCATCAAAAAGGTTGTTGGTGGTGCCGGTTTTCCCTGCCACAGGCCGTTTCAAAGCCTTGATCCGCTGCCCGGTACCCGATTGCACTACGCTTTCCATGATATTGGTCATGATATAGGCGGTATTCATGTCAATGACTTTTTTACGGATCAGTTTGGACGTTTCCAGCAGATTGCCTTTTCGGTCAAAAATTTTGGTGATAAATACCGGTTCAATGAGATAGCCGAGATTGGAAAACACGGCATAGGCATTGACAAGTTCCAGCAAAGATACACCGGATGATCCTAAGGCAATGGACAAATCCTGGTTGATGTCCGAGGTGATACCCAGTTTTCGGGTATAGTCGATGGCATAGGAGATACCGATATCCTGGAGGATTTTGATGGTGACCACATTCCGGGAGAGAACAAGGGCTTCCCTGAAAAGGGTGGGTCCGTAGAATTGTTCTTTATAATTCTGGGGCTTCCAGATAAAATCCCGTGACAGATCTTCGTACACCACCGGTGAATCCATGATGACCGTCGCAGGGGTATATCCTTTGTCCAGGGCCGCGGCATATATGATGGGTTTGAATGCAGAACCCGGCTGGCGCCGGGACTGATAGGCCCGATTGAACTGGCTGTCTTTGAAATCCCGGCCGCCGATCATGGCTTTTACATGGCCGGTTTCCGCTTCAATACTCAAAAGTGCAGCCTGGGCAATCGGTTCCTGGAACAGGCTGAATTCATATTCTTTTTCCAGTTCAATATCATTGGCAACCTCTACCTGAATCACATCTCCGGTTGTGAACACCCGGGAGGGGTTTCTCACTTTGGATTCATAATACGCCACATCCGGGTCGGGACGGCGCGCCCAGGTCATTGTTTTGAGGGGGATGATGCCCGAAAAATCTCCCACCCGGACCCTGGTCACTTTGTTTTCATCATCCACATCCAGCACCACACCGGTATACACAACACCTTTTTCAAGCATACTGCCCGAAATTTTTTTTGCTTCATCTCTGCAGAAACTTTCCACCTGCAGGGCGCTTATATTTTTCAACGGCCCCCGGTATCCCATGCGCCGATCCAGATCCATAAGGCCTTTTTTGACGGCTTCCCGGCCTGTTTTCTGAAGCTCGATATTGACGGCGGTGTGAATCTGAAGCCCCTGGTTATACAGGGCATCTTCTCCGTATTGTTTTTCCACATACCGCCTGACATGTTCGGTATAATAGGGTACCCTTTCAATAAACCAGTTTTTCCGGGGCTTGATGTCCAGTTCCATATCAATGGCTTCTGTAACCGCCACTTTGGATATCATGCCCTCTTCTTTCATCCGGTTCAACGTATAAATCTGGCGTTGCTTTGCCCGGTCCGGAAAACGAAATGGAGAATACCGGCTGGGGGCCTGGGGAAGTCCTGCCAGCATGGCACACTCAGCCAGGGTCAAATCTTTTGCATGCCTGCCGAAATAATTTTCTGCAGCCGCTTCCACCCCGTGTGCACCATGGCCCAGGTAAATTTGATTCATATAGAGAAATAAAATTTCATCCTTGGAGAATTTTTTTTCTATGCGGTATGCCAGGATGGCTTCCTTGAGTTTGCGCTTATAGGTTCGTTCCGGAGTCAGCAGAAAGGATTTGGTTACCTGCTGGGTGATGGTGCTTCCTCCCTGGGTAATGGCACCGGCCTGAAAATTTTTGATAAAAGCCCTGAAAATGGATTGGATATCAATGCCGGGATGTTCCCGGAACCGGGAATCTTCCGCCGCCAAAAAAGCATTGATCAGGTTTTGGGGCATGTCGGACAACGCAATGACAATCCTGCGTTCCTTGTAGAACTCCCCAATTTTTCGGCCGTCATCGGAAAATACACTGGTAACGGTGGCAGGCCTGTAATCCTCTAAAGAGTTTATTTGGGGCAGATCCTGGCTCAGATACACATAGAGTCCGAACAATCCGCCACAGCCCAGCAGAAACAAAATAAAAACGGAAAAAATTCCCCATTTGAGCAGGGAAAAAACCAGATTTTTTTCTTTTGTGCCGCGTTTTTTTAAAATATTGGATCGGGATTTTTTATTTGTCATAATGTCAGATTGAAAACAAGCGTTTATACTTGGTTTGTTTTTAAGTTTTAAGTTTTAAGCTATTACCTGACGGCTGGCTGCTTATACTTTCATTGTTTGTTGTGGTCTCCCAGGCCATGAATGTTATATGAAAGCCGTCAGCCGTCAGTACTCAGTCATCAGCTAACAGCTAACCGCTAACCTCTAACAGCTAACCGCTAACCGCTAAAAGCTAACCACTTTCATGTTTTATTGCGCTCCCCAGGACATGAATATTTTTATCAGATTGACCTCCATAAGGCAATAGATTAAAACAGCCTGATTATGGTGCATAATACCGCTTTTTTATGACAAGATCAATAAGGGCTGTCTGCTGCAAGATATTTGTCATAGGTGCACCAGTGGATGTCAGACCCTTCCTGCAGCGGTCTGTGCGGGTTGCATGCAGGGGCGGTTTGCGAACCGTCCTTATTTGCGGGCAATCTTTGCAGCGCTCTGTCCTCGGACCCGCCCCTGGTGGTGTCCTGTGCCCGGCCAGAGATCCTTCCGGGGCCGGTGGCCTATACACTTTTCAGCAAAGAAACCAATCAGCCGGTTACGGTCCTGACATCCCGGCATGCCTGCCGGCCCCTCCGGCTCTGACGGTCCGGTCACAGGACACCACCAGGGGCTCCTGCCAGGTTTGCCTGATACACAATCCTTATGGCATTATAGCAAATATCCAGATCAAGACGCAGGAAAACCAGAGAAACTGATAATGTGTTTTCGAAGAAAACAGGGACAAGCCGCAGATGTTTGTGTTCCTTGACATACTGATGGTAAGATGTATAATCATGGTGTATACAACCCATGAGGGGGGAGTGAAACATGATACGGACACAGATATATTTAACAGAGGATCAACGTAACGAACTCGCTACCATAGCAAAATTATCCGGGAAAAAGCAGAGCAAACTCATTAGAGAGGCTATTGATAGACTCATTGATCAAGCTGGCAAGAGTCATAGGGACGCGGTGCTGCGTGAATCTGCCGGAATTTGGCGGAATAGAACGGATCTGCCTGATTTCAAAGCAATTCGTTCCGAATGGGATAGGGATTCATAATGGAGAATCCCATTCTTTTGGACA
>JAIVHE010000273.1 GCA_020201255.1 Desulfobacteraceae bacterium | reverse complement strand
ATCCAGCACTCACATATTTCTTCTTCTTTCATCTCCGGGGGGCTAAGGTCAGATATCCCCATATTTCTCAAAGGAAGTGGAGTTGGGCTATCAGGATCGAAAAAGGAATATGCAGCCTCGCTTAGTCCCAAAACAAGCGTGTTTTGAAAAGTTCTTATATTAGGTTCGCCAAACATTTTTAGTTATAATTTCCACCTGGCAACTGTTGTCAAAAGTGCGTACCTCTCCCCCGGCTCCATAAAATTTCAAATTGTGGTGTGTTTTCATTTCCAGTGTCCTTGATCTTGTCTTTCCGGGGTTTGGACTCACCCATCACAACCCATTTGTGACGGCTGTCCGATCATGCTCTTTGTATCAGGGAAATGCAAAATGCCTCATACGATCCAACAAATTGAAAATATGTTGGACCTGGTCATTATAGCCGACCAGCCTGTACGTGATCTTTCTCCCTGATTTTATGATCAGGCATGGAATCTGGATAAAAGCATGGATAAATTTTTTGAATTCCATGCGTACAATACTCCTGCCCAATGCCCGGTATGGAAGCAGCAGACCGTACCATGCCTTGAGATCCCAAGAAAGAGAAGCTATGGCCATGTACGCCCAGTTGGATATCAAAGAATCCGACGGATTGTTCAATGCAGATACCCCGTTTTTCAACTGTTCTATATCGTTTTCATGGTCTGCCCGGTCGCGGTAAAATTGAATCAGCTGTTCCATCGATTTTTTGTCATCATTGGTGATGTAAAAAAAATAGCGGATATCATCAAAAAGCTGGTATTGTCCTTTCAGCACTTTAATGGTCTTGCGAAGTACGATCATCCTGTAAGGCTTTTGGCACTTACCCGGCCTGTATTCGAATTCAGCGACATGTTCACATTCGGTTTTAAGATTTTTAAACTTACGTCTTTCTACCACCTGTGCCTTTACATTCTCTGGTTTTCTGCGGGGCTGTGTCTTGATTTTCCGTGGCTCCTTTTGGAGGAGTTCCCATTCAGATTCCGGGATCTGACCGGCCAGTTTCACCAGGTTATTTCTGGCATCCATGCCAAAAACAAACAGGCAGCGTTTGTCCCATTTGTCAAAATTGCTTGTAAGACTGAAGTCGGTATCTCCCCGGATATAAACCTTTTCAAACGAATCAGATACAAGGTCGAGGGTTTTGTCGAGCCACTTGGCAGAATCCAGATGAGAGGGGGCATTCCCGGAGCGGTTGACCACATAGAGTACTTCTCTTGTGCCGGCCAGGGAAATGATCAAAGGTGCATATCCCCATTTGCCGTTGTAGGAAATATCCATACCCTGCTTGCATTCACCGTATGTTTCGCTGATGGTGCCGTCGACATTGATAATGGCCATCTTTTTGAATGACGTTGGCTGTTTGAGCCATATTTTTTTGCGAATGTTATTTTTAGCTGACATGAAATCAAGCACATCCTGTTCCTTGAAGCGTCTGAGAAAATCTCCGGCTGTTGTTGGATCGGGTATAATCTGTGCTCCAAGCGCGTCAAGCCAGGCCGGATTCTTTCTCAACAATTCTATATCTTCCAGACAGGTCCCGCCGGCAAGGATGTTATAGGCCATGTTGGCAACATGATCCGATTCATGATAGGGCAAATGGCGCTTGAGAAGTTCAAGATTATTGTCAATTTCTTTGAACAAGCCGATATTCCGTGCAAGAAGATGGATCAACCC
>JAIVHE010000584.1 GCA_020201255.1 Desulfobacteraceae bacterium | reverse complement strand
GGGTCAGACCCCAATTAAAATCAATTAATACTATCATGCACCAGAAGCAGAAGCCTCGTTACTGGATTGGCAGACTATAAAAGCAAGGCCCATGGCTGGAAATAGTGGTTGACGTATTTGATATTGCCGGGCTGAAGCCGGGGCAGGTCAAAGGAGAAATCCTCAAACTGGCCATGCTGCATGTTTGGTCGGCTTCTCCAAAGACGCCTTTTCTGCGGGTGGGAGTTTCTTCTGTTGCAGGTGACTGGCAGGAGGGGACCTCTTTCTGGTATTTTTCCCAAGCCGGCAGTGCCTGCTTTTCTCAGGCAGCTTACAAACAAAGAGACTGGGCGTTTGAAGTCGCTCAACCCGGGTGATAGGCAAGTCTCAATTTTGCATCATTCTGCCGTTTGGGGCGAACAATTATCTCAATATCCTGATCGTCTGCACGGTGAAGTGCAAAGCCGACTTCATGTTTCACCTCATCGGGGAACTCTTTCAAATCTTCCAATGACGATCCTACCCAGACCAGCTCTTTTATCTCTTGCGTTTCCATGCTCTTTGTTTATACCATATCATGATGCTGAATTTGTGGCAGAAGAATTTCGGGTACAGACGTTCCGCCGGGTTTATTCTCTTGCAGAGGCGCCAAAAGAAGCATCAAACATAATCCAAAGGAACGGCAGTGTTACGCGCTTGCTAAAACAAGAATTGAAGGATCGAGACAACTCGCTGGCAACTGCTTGCCGGGCAGCCAATCGTGACAAAGCTTTAGAGCAAGAGATCGACGAGTGGCAAGCATTTGAGGACGGAATCGAGGAATGACGGAACCCACTATCACGCGGGGAGACATTTGGTGGGTGAGTTTGGACCCGACGCAGGGTTCCGAGATTAAAAAAACTCGTCCCTGTGTTGTCCTTTCACACAACACCATAAACAGGCTTCGTCGGACTGTTGTTGTGGTTCCTCTCTCCACCGCTGCGAAATCACACCCACCAATCACGGTTCCGGTTAATTGTCAGGGTGGAGCTGCCGTGGCCGTGGTGGATCAGATTCGAGCCGTTGCAAAACACAGGCTCAAGAATAAAATTGAGTCACTATCTCTCGAAGAACTTGACGAGGTCTGCCAAGCGGTCGCTACAATACTCGAAATCAGATAGGGAAGGCACAACAAATGAAGGATTCCGAACGGCTGGCATATTTCTTCTGAATGTACTGGTTCATAGCGTTCAAATTATATAACTCCGAGGCTGTCACCATGACAGTATTGTAATTAAATGGTAATTAAATGGGGTCAGACCCCAATTACGATACCAATTACGATAAAAGCAAGGCCCATGGCTGGAAATAGTGGTTGACGTATTTGATACTGCCGGGCTGAAGCCGGAGCAATGGAAAAAGTTACCAAGCGGCCGCTTGATATGCTTTGTTTGCCCAAAGCACGGGTTTTCAAGCCTGGGGAAATCGTCGGATTAGAACCCGGAATCAGGTTAGCCAGACGGTTTTTGCTTCCGTTCTTGGGATTGGGAAAACGGCAGCATCAGCGGCGCGCCCTGGCTTTTTGACGAACCGGTCAACACCCAGGACTTCATGGCCTTGCAGTGGTACGGCCGGTTATGGCGCAAGGCGGTGGACCCGGTAGACGGGCCTGCGCAGCTGTGGTTCCGGGTGGATATTTCGTATCCCGGATTTTCACGGGACCTGCTGTGGGGGATTACGGATATAGAGTATTACGGGGGCCTGGATGACCGCAGTGTGCGGTTTGCGGACAACCGGCGGATGCTGCACAGGCGGCCGTTTTATTTTGCGGAATACGGCAGTGCCAATAAAATTGCGGCATCCAACACCGGCACTGCCATCTAGTACGGCAAAAGTTGCCGGGAATCTTTTCCCTGTTGCGGACATTGATGGAAAAGCAGACTGGGCTGCGCAACCGGTCCGGTGAAGGCGATGGCGGAGGAGAATATGTTTACATGCAATTGCCATTGATCATTGCCTGTGATAAAGTGTTTTTTACAGATTGCCGGGTTAAAAACAAACAACTGATGAAAACATTTATTCATTTAATTGTTTTTGAGAAATTTTTCTTAAGATGCGTAACTCTCGGGTTACTTCACATAGTAGAAAAAAAGTAAGGACATTTTAGATGCAGGGTGACCCTTTTGATCGTTTAATTATTGCACAGTCTTTGGTTGAAGCTGAATTTGTGGCAGAAGACTTTTGAATAATGAAAACTCACGATCATAATTTTAAAAATCTGTTTTTGGATTTTCCCAGGGAAACCCTGGAATGGTTCTTTCCCCAGGCGGAACAAAGCTGGGGAAAAATCATCCGCATCGATTTTAAAAGACAGGAACCAAAAAAACACCATCTCTCAGATGCT
>JAIVHE010000029.1 GCA_020201255.1 Desulfobacteraceae bacterium | reverse complement strand
GTTCCACCACCTGTTCGACCATGTTGACCACCGGTATGTTTACCGCCTGCTGCACTGCATCATAATAATAGTGGGCCGTGTTGCAGGGGATCACCAGAAAATCCGCCCCCCAGGCCGCCAGCCGCCGGCCCATGTCAGCCATAACCGGTCCCGGGTCTTCCCCGTCTCCTTCAATAATGGCTTTGATCCGGGAGGGCACCTTGGGGTTGTTATCCACAATGCACCGGATATGGTCCTTGTCATCTGCGGCCGGGGTCAGGCGGATGATGCGCTGCATCAGGTCCACCGTGGCCTCGGGTCCCATCCCGCCGATGATGCCCACAACTTTTTCTCGGGTCTGTGTCATGACGTTTGCTTTTTTTCCTATAAATGCATGTGCGTTGCTGATCGGTTTGGTGCCGGGCATTGGACCGGCGACAGCGCTCTCAAATGCCTGTCCGCCGGGCTGCAATGTCAGAGCAGCCGCCCTGGAATGAAAGGCAGCTGCGGTTCATGCATCTGTCTGCCGACTGTTTTTGACGGCTGGTGCTGACACCTATTTCCGAAAGGTTTCCATATAGGCATACAGGGCCGGCGATCCGCCGGTATGGAGAAACAGCACCTTTGCGCCGGGGGCGAAATGGTCTTTTTGGATCAAATCAATCAATCCGGCCGCGGTCTTGCCTGAATAAACCGGATCCAGGAGAATCGACTCGGTCTGTGCAAACAGTTTCACCGCTTCCACCATGGCATCGGTGGGGATGGAATACCCCGGCCCCACATACTGGTCAAAGCACACAACCGCATTGCGGTCCAACACAGTGTTTACCCCCAGTTTTTCTGCTGTTGCAAGGGCCAGTTTGTATACGATCTCCTCCTGGACATCCTTTTTTCTGGACACATTGACACCGCTGACCGGGATATTGCTGCTGGTGCCCACCATGCCCACAACCATGCCGGCATGGGTGCCTGCAGATCCGGACGGCACAACAATATGGTCAATATTCAGGTGCATGTCATTGAGCTGTGTCATTGTTTCTGCAGCACACGACACATATCCCAGGGCACCGATGGCGTTGGATGCCCCCCCTGGAATAATATAGGGATGTCTGCCTTCCCCCTTGAGGTTTTCCGCTTTTTTCTCCATGGCCCCCATCATATCGGTTCCGCCGGGCACCACTTCGATACTTTTTACCCCCATGAGTTCAAACAGAAAATTGTTGCCGCTGGCCTCTTTTTTATAAGAGCCTTTCACCCGCTCTTCTAAAATCAGGTGGCAGTCAAGGCCCTCTTTCACCGCCCATGCCAGGGTCAGGCGGCAGTGGTTGGACTGCACCGCACCGCAGGTGATGATGGCGTCCGCCTTTTTTTCCATGGCATCGGCAATGCAGAACTCCAGTTTTCTGGTTTTGTTGCCCCCGCCGGCTCCGGGAAGCAGGTCATCACGCTTGACATACAGGGTGACATCCTTTCCTAACCGTTTGCTTAACGCGGGCATGGGCTCGATGGGCGTGGGGGTGTGAATGTATTTTCTTCTGGGAAATTGTGCAAAATTCATGGGTATATTCCTTTTTATTTACATCTGGGTGTTGGGTAATAACAGCCATGAAAGCTGTTAGCTGTTAGCTGAGCACTGACGGCTTTCATATAAAAAACATCTTACATTTCTCATACTGGCTCCACTGACAATATCTGATCCGCCACATCTGCGATTATCTGTGCGATCTTCTCACAGTCTGCCAGATCAAAGGTCAGCGGGATTCTCATATCGCACATGCTGGCCAGTATTCGGTCAGTATTGGGCAATTTTGGCAGATTGTCAAAATATTTCCAGCTGGTGTAGGCGCTGGTGAACCCCACCGGTTTTTTGTTCCCGAACCATTTGAGTTCCACCCCCCGGGCCAGACAGGTGTCCAGAAACTGCCGGATCACGGTTTTATCGTCCGTATCCAGCGTGAACTGAATGGAACTGCCCACATACTGTTCTTTTGGGTCCCTCCCGGGACAGTGAATACCCGGTATCTGGTTCAGGTGGGATTCCAGCAGACGGTACCGGCGGTTCCACCTTTCGCACTGGGCATCCAGNNNNGGGTCTGAATCTGTGGCCGCAATATGGCAGCCCGCAGGTTGTCCATGCGGCAGGAGTAGTTGGGAACAATCTCTCTTATGGCATCAAACACGGCATCATCCGGTCTGGAAAGATGCCGGTCATAATTCATGTATGACCCGGAATAGATGATGGCCTTTGCAATGAGATCCGGGTCATCGGTCACCAGCAGGCCGCCTTCACCGGAATTGATGTGCTTGTAGGTCTGGGTGCTGAAACAGGCTGCGGCCCCGAAGGTGCCGGACAACCGCCCGTCCCACCTGGCACCCATGGTATGGGCGCAGTCTTCGATCAGGGTAACATTATTCTGTGTACAGATATCCACGATTTTATCCATATTTGCCATGTGTCCCCGCATATGGGACATCATGAACCATTTGACATCTTCGGGCTTTGCCCTGGCAGCCAGATCATCAAAATCAATGGTATAATCATCTATAATCTCCACCAGTTCAATCCTTGCCCCGGCGTTCTGGATGGCTCCCGGCACCGGCGCCAGGGTGTAGGCATTGCACAGGATCTTTTCATTTTTTTTTACACCGGCACTTTTCAGGGCCAGGTACATTGCACTGCCGCAGGAGGCACAGGCCAGGCAGTATTTTTTTCCCATATACCCGGCAAATTCCTTTTCCAGCAACGCAGCCTGGGATATGCCATCTTTGCCGACATTGTACCGGTGAATCCGCCCTGATTGCAAAATGGCCACAGCCGCTTGTATGGCCTGCTCGCCGATGGGTTCCTGCCGGGTAAAACTTTTTGAAAAAACACGTGTCTGTTCAGCTGATTCTGACATGTTAACCAACTCCGGATTATGCAAACGTATTATGAATAAAGTTTCTGGGAGTAGACCGTAAAATCCCTTTTCTGGTCTGGAAAAAATTTTTTCAAGCGCCAGTCACAGGCCCGTGCATGGCCTTCCATGCCCTCCACCCGGGAAAGACGGGATGCCCGGGCACTCATCTCTTCACAAGCCTGTTTTTCAATTTCCTGATAGGTGTAAATCTTCAAAAATTTGTGCACATTCAGCCCGCCGGAATAATACCCGGCCTTTTTGGTGGGCAGGATATGGTTGGTGCCGGAACACTTGTCTCCATGGGGAACGGTGCAGTATTCCCCCAGGAACAGCGACCCGTAAGATTTCAGGTTGCTGCGCCACCAGTCCAGATCCCGGGTCATCACCTGGATATGCTCGGCCGCATACTGGTCACTGACAGCCGCCATCTCTTCCCGGTTTTCACATAAAATGATTTCACCATAATCCCGCCATGAGGATGCCGGTACATCCGGATCCGGCATGTCTGCAATCACCTGGGGCATGATGTCGCGCACCTGTTCTCCCAGTTTTTGTGAATCAGTGAACAGCCAGACCGGAGAATCATAGCCGTGTTCCGCCTGGGATACCAGATCCACGGCAATGGTCATGGGATCTGCGGTATCATCGGCAATGATGGCCGACTCTGTGGGGCCGGCAAACACATCGATGGCACACATACCGGATCCGGCAAGGATCGCCTTGGCTTCGGCCACATAGGCGTTGCCGGGGCCTGCAAGGATATTGGCCGGCTGCCCGGTAAACAGCCCGAATGCCATGCTGGCGATGGCCTGGACCCCGCCCATTTCAAGGATGATATCTGCGCCGGCCACATCCATGGCATAGGCCACAGCCGGATCGATACTGGTCCCCCTGGGCGGTGAGGCCGCAATAACGGTTTTGACCCCGGCCGCTTTTGCCGTGGCCACACTCATGATGGCGGAACAGGCATGGGCAAATCTCCCACCGGGCACATAACACCCAGCCGTCTCCATGGGAATGATCCGCTGCCCTAAGCGCACCCCGGGATATGCCTGGGTTTCAAACTCCTGGATGCTGTCTCTCTGGGCCTTTGCAAAGGCGGACACCTGCCGGTGGGCAAACTGAATATCATCTTTGACCCGTTCCGGCACCGTGTCGATCAGCTGCTGTTTTTTTTCATCACTGAGAATGAAATCATCTTTCCAGTTATCAAACTTCAATGCCAGTTTCTGCACTGCTTTTTCCCGGTCTTTTCTGATCTCATCCAGAAGGCCCTGGACAACGGGCCGGATCTCTTCGCTGTGGGATTCAGCGGATTTCAATGCTTTTTTTATATGCTGCATGCGGGATGCTCTCCATTTCAATTTTTTTTAAACAAATGTATCTAATGATGCTATCTTCCTTACAATCAATATCCCAAAACCTTGGGCAGCCAGAGGCAGAATCCCGGGGTAAACGCCACCAAAAACACCGCCAGGATCTGTATGATTGAAAATGGGATGGCTTTGAGTGAAATTTCTTCAATACTCACCTTTCCAATGCCGGATGCAATGAACAGATTTTCCCCTAGCGGCGGGGTTTCAAATCCGATTTCACAGCACATCACCAGTACCACGCCGAAATGGATGGGGTCCACTCCCAGGCTGGTCATGACCGGCAGCAGTACCGGTGTGACAAGCATGATGGTGGCCAGGGTTTCCATGAACATGCCGATCAGGATCAGGAAAATAATGACCAGAGCCCAGATGATGTACACGTTGCCGGTCAAAGCCAGCAGCCAGGCGGCAATGGCATCCGGGATCTTGTACTGCACCAGGAGCCGGCCGAAGGCCTGGGCCGTGAACAAAATGATCAGGACCCGGCCCGACAGCCAGGTGGTGGAGTCCAGGGATTTGAAAATGGCGGGCAGCTTGAGTTCCTGGTAGATAAAAATGCCCACGAACAGGGTGTAGAAAATCGAGACAATGGCCGCCTCGGTGGGCGTGAAAAATCCGGAATATATGCCGCCCAGGATCACCACCGGCGCCATCAATGCCCAGAATCCATCCTTGATGGTCACCAGGGTTTTCTTCAGGGACCATTCGTCTTCGCTGGGCTTGTACCCCTTTTTTTTGCTGATAATATAGTTGAGAATGATAATGCCGGATGCGATGAGCAGGCCCGGAAACACCCCGGCGATGAACAGCTTGGTGATGGACTCGCTGGCGGTCACCCCGTAAATCACCATGGGAATGCTGGGGGGGATTACAATCCCCAGCCCCCCTGAGGAAGCCGTGATGGCGGAGGCATAGCTGCTGTCATATCCTTTTCTGGTCATGGCCGGAATCATGAGCATGCCCACAGCGGCCGTAGTGGCCGGGCCGGACCCGGATATGGCGCCGAAAAACAGGCAGGCCAGCACGGTGGATGCGCCCAGGCCCCCGGCCATACGGCCGGCCAGAACTTCCGCAATCGCCACCAGGCGCCTGGAAATACCGGATCCCTGCATCAGGGCGCCGGACAGAATAAACGCTGGCAGGGCCATGACCGGAAACGAATTCACCGCATTATAGGCGATCTGCACCAGGGTGGTCACATCCTTGCCGATGGACATGAACGCGGCCATGGCCGCCATGCCTAAAGCTACGGCAATGGGGGCACCGATGATCAGAAGGATGCCGAACGCGCCGAACAAGACTGATGAAATCATGCCGTCCTCCCTTCATCACTTGAATCGATTTTCATGTCCCGCTTGATATCTTCCAGATCTGACGAAATATCGTCTACATCTACGATTTCTCTTTTAAGGATGTGTTTCAGGATATTGACCTGGATGATCCGGATGCTCATCAGGGTGAATGCGAAGGGAAACAGCATGTAAACATACTGCATGGGGATATCCAGGGCCGGTGAGTAAAACGGATATTCCATCATGTCCCGGATGACCTCGATGCTTTTGACCGTCATGATGGCGTTGAACACCAGCCATATGCCGTCAGCGATGAGCTGTGACACATCGCCCACGATTTTGGGAAACAGTTTGAACTGAAAAGTGACCCGGTTGTGGGCCCCCAGCCGGGCGGCATAGGATGCGCCTAAAAAGGCGAACCAGACAAAAGCGAACCGGGATGCTTCCTCGCTCCAGGCCAGAGAATTCTGGAAAACGGTCCGCATGATCACCTGGAAGAATAAAAGGATCACAAAAAAGCTTAAAAAGAATTTACACAGATATCCTTCAATATTATCCAGGACAGTGATCGAGGTTTTCAGAACACTGCTGAGAGTCACCTTTCTGCTCCTTTTCTTTAAAATTTGTTCAGGGAGGGTTCCCTGATTTTCAGAGAACCCTCACGGTTTCAACCGTCACTACCCAGGGATTTGGTAATTACTGGGCCTGTCTGGCTTTTTCCGCTTTTTCAAGTTCTGCAACCACTTCCATGACATAATCCTTGCCGCCGACTTTGTCATAGTATTCAGGCCATACCTTTTCCTTGGCCACTTGGATCATCTTGTCTTCATCGGAAAATTCACTGTATTCCATGCCGGCGTCCAGCATGGCCTGCAGGGCTTTGTCAGACTCTTCCATCTGGAACAGCACACAGTACTGCTGGGCTTCGAGGCCTGCTCGGATCAGGATGTCCTTCAATTCCTGATCCATTTTCTGGAAATGTTTTTCACCGATGATCATGGGCTGCAAAGAGAACTGGTAATGCAGCGGGGTGATATATTTCTGCACTTCCTGAAATTTCATGGTGTAGTTAACGATGTAGGGATTGTCCTGACCGTCCACCACGCCCTGCTGCAGTGCGGTAAACGTTTCCGGCCATGCCATGGGAGTCGGATTTGCGCCCCAGGCCTCGTAGGATGCGATCATCAGCGCGTTCTGAGGAACCCGGACTTTGAGCCCTTCCAGATCGGCCATGCTGGTGATTTTGCGCTTGGAGTTGGTCAGGTGACGGAAATTGGAATAGGTCCAGGCCATAATCCGGATGCCGGCTTCTTTTTTCAGGATCTCATTCCACTGGTGCCCCAGTTTTCCGGTGGTAATGGTGACCGCGTCCCGCATGCTCTTGATCACATAGGGGAAGGTCAGGATGTTGATCTTGCGGGAAAACGGTGACAGGTTGGGAACAGACAGCATGCACAGGTCCAGTTCCCCGCTGCGGGTGTTCTGCAGCATTTCCGTTTCATTTCCCAGGGCACTGCCCGGAAACAGCTGGATTTCGACCTCACCGCCGGTGTACCCTTCCACCAGATACTTGAACTGCTTGGCAATGGCCCCCTGATCGGAGTTGATGGGATCCCCGAATCCCAGTTTCAACACTTTTGCTGCCAGCGCCTGAGACGGTACCAGCAATCCGAATGCAATTACAGCCATGGTTAGCATAAAAAACAACTTTTTCATGATTCTTTTCCCCCTTGTTATTGAGTTTGACCGACTTTTGTTACTAAAATAGTAACACACATTCTATTTTCGAATTTAAAAAAGAAATTTTATAATGTCAATACTTTTTTTGCCATTTGTGATATTTTTTTGTTCCCTGATGCATCCAAATATGGTATGCCTCAGATCCTGAATAACAAATGCGGTTTTTGAACTGAACTTCAGCAGGTTACATGTCAAGGTCCGCGCGGAATCTGTAACCCGAGAACAACCAGGATATACGATGCCCAGTAAACAAGACCAGTATTTTTCAAAAACCCTGGAAAAAGGCCTGTCGATTTTAAACCTGTTCGGCCGGGAAAACCCTTCCCGGTCCCTGACGGAAATCGCTACACTCACCGGCATCAACAAGACCTCCACCTATCGTTTGGTCAACACCCTGATCCAGCTGGGATACCTGCGCAAGAGTCTGAATGACAAATCCCTCCGGCTCGGCCCCAAGGCGTTTTCCATGGGCCATGAATGCTTCCATGGGTTTGATGTCTTTCAGGGAATCAAGCCCATCATTGACAAGACATTTTTTGAACACCACATCTCCATCGACTCGGCCCTGATCGACGGATACAAACTGATCTCACTGTACCGCCGGGAAATGCCCAATCTGGTATCATTCCACCTTCCCCTGATCATGGATGAACTCTATGCCAGGGCCATGGGAAAGATCGTGCTGGCCAACCTGGACCCGGCCGCTCTGGACAGCTATTTTGCAACCCTTGCACCGGTAAAGATGACCCCCCACACCCTGGTGGATATCGAAGATATAAAGGCAGATATCACGGCAACCAAAACCCGGGGGTATTCCATCAACCACATGGAATATATCACCGGTGTCATCAGCATCGGCGCTCCCATGATGAACCTGACCACCAAATCGGTGGTGGGATCGGTAAGCCTGGATTTTCCTTCAAAAGACTATCCCCTGGAAGCCATTGAACAACAATACATCGGGGTGCTGCTCACCCTGGCCGGCGAGGCATCCGACCTCATCACCAACGCCGGAATCAGGCGTTAATCAAAAACAAACTCAGACAAGACAGGAACGCAAATGACCGCTATCCATCATCTTTAGAGCTACATAAAATATATCGTGTTTTACCCGATGCTGACGCAGCTTCTGATGGCGACTTAAGCGTTATCGAAAAAAGCGGAGCGGGAGATGGTCAGTCATTACAACCGGTTCTCCAGGATTCTAACCAGCGCATCATTGGACAGATGCACAGGGTTGTTTTTCGGCCCGGTTGCCTCCACCACCGGGTCGATATGGGCGGGAGTGATCCCGTAAACACCCAGCCGGGGCATATCAAAACGCTCGGTCCACTTATCCAGCAGGTCCATGAGCCGGCGGCAGCCTGAAGCCTGGTCTGTTTCCGGAGTCCGGTCCGCCAGTATCCACCCGGCCCGGGCATATTTGTCCAGGGCCGGATGCCCGGAATTCTGTTTCATCAGGGCTGTTATATTCTCCCTGGTGGCAGCGGCCAGGAGACTGCCGCACACCTTCCCATGGGACATCCCCTTCATTGCGCCGATCACCGGGGCCAATCCGTGCACCACTCCCAGGCCGGCATTGGCCAGG
>JAIVHE010000583.1 GCA_020201255.1 Desulfobacteraceae bacterium | reverse complement strand
TCGATGCGGGCACCGTAATGGTTTTTCAACTCTTCATTCACAAACACATCCCGGCCGTCCTGCATGGGGGCGTCTGCGGAATATTTGCCCGGATACCGCTGCCATACCAGGACCTTGTCCACCACCTGGCCCTGTTTTTCAGAGATTCTGGCGGCTTCGTCGGCATGCTGTTTGTGGCTGAGCAGCTTGCCGGCCCGGTAATAGGCATCCATGGTGATAAGCACCCGGGAGTTGGAGTCCACGATGCGGTCGGCGCAGGCGGATGCGGAGAACCCGCCGAAGACGACGGAATGAATCACCCCCAGTCTGGCGCAGGCCAGCATGGTGATGGGCAGTTCGGCGGACATGGGCATGTGAATGGTGACCCGGTCCCCGCGTTTGAGACCGGCAAAATTGCGCAGCAAAGAGGCGAATTCATTGACCCTGACATAGAGTTCCTGGTAGGTGATATGGTCGATGCGTTCTTCTTCGAGTTCCGGAACAAAATGGATGGCGGTCTTGTTTTTATTGTCTTTTAAATGGCGGTCGATGCAGTTGTAGCTGGCATTGATCAGGCCGCCCGTAAACCATTTAAAACAGGGAGCATCACTGGTATCCAGGACCTGATCCCAGTATTTATACCAGGTGAGCAGTTCAGCGTATTCCGTATAATAGTCGGGAAAATTGTCCAGACTGAACCGGTCAAAGACGGCCGGGTCGGTCAGGTTGGCCTGGCCGATGAATTTGGGGGAAGGATAATAGTACTCCTCTTCTTTCCAATGGACAGCGATCTGGGCTTCCGTGGTTTCGACAACTTCTTTTTTGCTCATGCGGCATCTCCTTTTTATGGTTGTGATTATGACAAACAATCAATAATTTTAGTAGCCTATGAGAACAGTATCACCTCCTTTTGTCCGCCCTTTGAATAAAACGATTTGTACATGGTTTTATTCATGGCTTTGTATATGCAGGGTATATCACTTGTGTGTACTGTTTAGCAGTTGGAAAACTACATGCGTTGGTGCTGTATATGCTGCAATTGCTGAAGACCAGCAATATTGTTTTCAATGGCCCGCTCAGAAGGAGGCAACGTCCAGGTCGAGGGGGAGAAATCGGTAATATTTGCTGAATTCGATTTATCCTTTCCCATTCAATTATTAATAATATGGGAGTAAGTCAATAAAAAAAATGTAATTTGCCTGATTTTTTTTACATTGCAGGAAAATGTACAGGCAGCATCCACTGCATTGGAAAACAAAAAATCATTGCCAGGCAATGGTTTGCCGGGTATAGTCTGGAAAGTATATGCAAATGTAATATCAGTCTGTGAAATGATTGTGATCAGTGTGATATGCTTGTGACCGTCATATCACACAAACCCAAAGAAAGGATCGTACCATGAAACATCCCATTGATAACTACTGGAATCTCAAACTCAGTGCAGTAAAAGAAAATCTGGAGAAAAATAATTTTGAGGTATTTATTGCAGATACGGCTGCTGAGGCAAAAGCGCTTGCCACAGAGCAGATCATACCGGCCCTGGATGTAAAGAGCGTTTCCTGGGGCGGGTCCATGTCCTTTGTGGCCACCGGGCTTTTCCATGACCTCATCTGTGCCCGGATCTGGAAGATGCCATGTTCCGGATTAAAAACTATGCTGCCCCGGTGAACACCATGAACCTGGACAAGAAAACCCCCTGCGCTGCCACCGGCATCTGTCAGGAATGTGCCAGCCCGGACCGCATCTGTAACTACTGGACCATTCTTGAGAAATCCTTTGTCAAAAAACGGATCAAAATCATTCTGGTAAACGAGGACATGGGGTTTTAAATGATGCAGACCATAGCGGTTTTTCAACAAAATGGATCCGGAAACGCCAAAATACAGGGGATCAACCAGTTTGGTGACCGGCAGTTCCATATACAGATATTTGATATCGCACCGGATCTGCCGCCGGTGATGGATGATACTTCAGCTTATCTGCCAGAAATCATTCATGCAGATCTGGTTCTGGATTATCTCAAACACCGGGATTTGTCCGAAGATTTGAGCCTGTTATGTGAAAAGCTGGGAATCCCTTTGGTGGCATCGGGGAAAAAAATATGTGCCGGCAATGCCATCTGCCCCCCTACCTGCTGCACTCTGGCAGAGGTTAAAGAACTCGGGGAGTATGGGAAATTGTTCGGGGCGCCGAAAATCCAGGTGGAACTGGACCATGACCGCATTGCCGATATCCGGGTGCTGCGGGGCGCGCCCTGCGGTGCCACCTGGCTGGCAGCAAAAAAAGTTGCCGGCCTGCCCCTGGCTGAGGCCATGACCCGTTTCGGCCTGGAGGTGCAGTTTTTCTGTTCCGCCAACCCGGCAGGATGGGATCCGCTCTACGGCAAAAGCCCGGTGCATGTGGCGGCAGATATTCACACCGCTGCCTTGAAGACCTGCCTAAAAAAAAATAGGTTTAATAGCGGATTTCAAAGCTGTGACAATCAGGGATGACTGGGATTTTTTCCGTGCTGACCTGGTCCACCCGGGATGCGGGGGCACCTTTGTGACACCATTTTTCCATTTGGGCCACCTGGTCGGGTGTTCCCTGGAACACGGCTTCCACCGATCCGTCAGCCAGGTTTCTGACAGTTCCTGAGACCCCGATTTTCTGCGCGGCTTTCAGGGTTTCCATGCGGAAGAACACTCCCTGGACCTTTCCGGAAATTACGGCTTTTATACACGTAGTTTTTGTCATGCTGCCTCCTTTTTCATGAAGTTTTGCACACAAGGGTTTCGTACACGCAGGTTGTAACACGGCCGGTGCCACCATATCCCGGCCGAATTTTTCAAAAATACTGTCCACGGCCCGGTCCACGGTTTCCCATTGTTTGTTGATTTTATGGCCTGCTGGCTGGAGAAATTCCAGCTGAACCGGTACATCTTTGGATTGCAGATGGGAAACACCCACCCCCAGCAGCCGGATTTTCTTTTGTAATACCACCTGTTTGAACAGGGACAATGCAATACCGAAAATTGCTTCCGAAGAGCAGATGGGTTCATTTGTTTTCCGGGTCCGGGTGATCTGGGTGAAATCAGAAAATTTTATTTTGATGGATACGGAGCAGCAGACCAGTCCTTTTTTTCTCAGATCCCTTCCCACCCGACGGGC
>JAIVHE010000582.1:1302-3009 GCA_020201255.1 Desulfobacteraceae bacterium | reverse complement strand
GTCGTTCAGGGCGGGGATATAAGGCGCAAGCAGTAAGAATCAATCCGGGGTTTGTTGCTGTTCAACGTACTGCCGAATAATAGAGATCGGAGCACCACCGCAGGAGGCTGCGAAGTAGCTCGGACTCCAAAGCACGTTTTTGTAGTACCTTTTGGCTACGTCAGGGTACCGGCTTCGCAATACCCTGGAAGATACCCCTTTCAGGCTGTTCACCAGGGTTGAGATGGCAACCTTAGGTGGATAATGGACAAGTAAGTGAACATGATCGTGTTCGCCGTTCATTTCGACCAACTCCGCTTCAAAGTCGATGCAAACTTTGGTGAAGGACTCCCGGAGTATGCCGATGGCCTTAGCATCCAGTACCTTCTTCCGATACTTGGTCACAAAGACCAAGTGAACATGCATATTGAAAATGCAATGTCTACCCGTGCGAATATCGTTGTTATTTTTCATAGGCCAAGTATAATATAGCTCATGAAGATACGCAAGGCATATAAATACAGACTGAAGACCAAACCGGAACAAGAGACTCTTTTCCGGCAACAGGCCGGATGTTGTCGGTTTGTCTGGAATAAGGCCCTCGCCTTGCAGAAGGAACGCCTGGATAGCGGAGAGAAAGTCTTGCGGTATGTTGAAATGGCGAAGCTTCTCACTGGCTGGAAAAAGGAAGAAGAAATAACATGGTTGGCTGAAGCGCAATCGCAAACCATGCAACAAACTTTGAAGTTTCTGGACCAAGCTATCAAAGAAGCGTTCGACAAGAAGAACCCGAAGCGGTTCCCCCGGTTCAAGAAGAAAGGGAAAAGTATTGATTCGTTCCGATATCCCCAAGGCTTCAAGCTGGACGGAAATCGGGTGTTCCTACCGAAAATCGGATGGGTCCGGTTTACCAAAAGCCGGGAGATTGAGGGAGTGCCACGAAACATCACCGTTTCCAGGCGGGGGGACCACTGGTATGTCTCAATCCAGACCGAGCGGGAAATTGCTGAACCGATACATCCATGCACCTCTTCCGTGGGAATCGATATGGGCTTAACCCGATTAGCCACCCTTTCGGACGGATCTTTTCTGGAACCACTCAACAGTTTCAAGAAGCTGGAAAAAAAGCTGGCAAAGGAACAGCGACGGTTGGCAAGAAAGAAAAAACTTTCAACCAACTGGGAAAAACAAAAACGAAAATTGACCAGGCTGCATATTAGAATTGCCGACGCTCGTAACGACTATCTGCATAAATCCACGGCCACTATCAGCAAAAACCACGCGATAGTGTGTGTCGAGGACCTGAAGATTCAGAATATGTCTAGATCGGCGGGGGGAACGATTGAAGCACCTGGGAAAAACGTCCGGGCCAAGTCCGGGCTGAATAAATCCATCCTTGACCAGGGCTGGTTTGAGTTCCGGCGACAACTGGACTACAAGCTGGCCTGGAACGGCGGCTGGCTCATCTCCGTGCCACCACGGAATACCAGCAGAACCTGTCCGGCCTGTGGACATACTGCAAAAGAAAACCGTAAGACACAGGCTCAATTCAGATGCCTCGACTGCGGTTTTGAGGAACACGCCGATCTCGTCGGCGCGATAAACATTTTAAGGGCAGGACATGCCCGGTTCGCCTGTGAAGTGAGTGGTGCCGTAATGCCACCAGCAGCAGGAACCAGCCAAAGCAGCTACACAGAGACATATGTTCTTGCGTAGTTGCTGTTGGAA
>JAIVHE010000582.1:0-1292 GCA_020201255.1 Desulfobacteraceae bacterium | reverse complement strand
CTCGTGAATACACTCAATTCGGGAGCGATTGAAGTCAGCAGTTTGGCGGCTTTTGAGTCCGGATCGATAAGCGTGAAATCATCGAATTCGAATCCTGGAGCCACAGTACAACCTACCAAAACCCTATCGGATAGTGGTTCTGCCGCCTGCCACATACCAGCTGGTATGACATGGCAGAAACAGTTTTCTTTTGCAGACAATATTATACATTGTGGCGGTACTTCTGTGCCGTCCCAAATGTAGAGGCGTAGTCCTGTTCCTTGGTAGAGGTTCCAGACCTCATCGGAGGCAACCTTATGGAATCTACTTTTTTCATCTGCATTGAGAGAAAAGTAAATATGCGTCATGGCCGATCGTTTTGCTCCCTGATCGGTTGAGATGATTTGCGCAGATCTGTATACTTCGCGAAATCTGCCCCCTTCGGGATGTTCTGTAAGTTCGATGGGTTTCATGGAGAGCATGGTTATGGGTTTAGCTCCTAAAGCGTGATAATTAACTCGATTTCTGTTGTTTTGCCGGCTGAACCGTGTACAACTCCTGTTGTTTGTCAAGATGATTTTTGGGCCGGAGTTCATGGAATGTGCTTGAGCAGATGAACAACCAAGTCTGCGTTATTTTTAGCCACGGTTGCGAAAAAGGCCTGGAAGTTGACATTGGCATCTTCGCCTGCTTTGTCGGAAACGGCACGAATGATCATACAGGGGATTCTATTTTTAAATGCTACCTGAGCGACCGCTGCACCTTCCATTTCAACAACATCGGACTTTTTGCTTCGTAAATTTTTCTTTTTGACATCATTGGCGATAAATTGGTCTCCCGTGGCGATAATCCCATCTACTTTTAAAGCCGGCGAATAGTCTTTATTATTTACGCGAACTGTACTGAATGACTTTGAAAATTGAATGGCCTGGTTTTTGAGATTGCTCAGGACGGCCGGTTGCCAAAAAACGTTGAGGTCGAGGTAGGGCGACTCCTTCCCGCTGCCTATGCCAATTTCCGGAAGAGAACCAACGGCATGCATTGTAAATTCTTTCCCCCAGTGACCGACGTCGTGCTGAAAAGCCTGGGAGGCCAAAATGACGTCGCCAACGTTGTAGTCAGGGTTTATACCACCGGCCACTCCTGAAAATAAAAGAGTACGTACCTTAAATTCTGAAATTAGCTTTTGAGCTGTGGCAGACGCATTGACCTTACCGATTCCGGAAAGGGTTGCATAGATGGTGTGAGAACCAATGTTGCCCTTGATGATTCCTTGCTCTACTTCTTGTCTGTTTGTGATTTGTGCCTTTAAA
>JAIVHE010000581.1:1593-3300 GCA_020201255.1 Desulfobacteraceae bacterium | reverse complement strand
TAGCCATCATTGGTGGATCTGTTGTGAATTCTTTGTTTGCAAAAGAAAATCTGATCACCCAGATTCATGTCACCCTGGTGCCGGCAGTCTTCGGCCAGGGCCTGTCCCTGTTTAATACCGATTTGGACCTGTCTTTGGAATATGTGGCATCCCGGGAAATTGCAGCAGGCCATCTGCTGCTTATGTATAAGGTGATATATGAATGATAAAAAGAAAACAAAATCAGTGTTCAGGCGGTTGCTGGAATGGTTTATCAAGGGAAATGAAAAAGCTGCCAAAGATGGCAGTTTCTGTCCTTCCTGAGTGCGAAAAACAAAAAAATGACCAGCCGTGGGCTGGATACAACAAATAATAAAAGGAATGGCATGCACGCTCACGTGGAAAACATTTTACAGAAAATATCATTAATTGAAATGGATATGGAGCTGCACAAGCAGATTCTGTTTTCCATCCCATCGGATCAAAAGGATGAAATGGAAAAAGTGATGCAGACCATAGCCCGTCAGAAACAGCAGGTTCAGGATTTAAGACAAAAGATTAAGTATGTGGATCAATCCGCCTATGACCAGATCCTTGCCATTGAAAAAGGCACCGAAGATTTCAAGGCCATGGCAAAAGACAAGCAGTTCTCCCGGGTGGATACACCCGATGATACCGGTGCATGCAGTATTACCCTCAATGACGGCACCTGTCTGGACTGCCTGGTGGCAGCCCGGGAGGAAAACGGCGACTGGATGATTCTGACACGGGAGGGAAACATCCGACAATTTCCCAAGGAACTTGTGAACAAAGGAGAAAAGTGATGAGAAAAACGGGACCCAATCTTCGGGGCTTTGCAAAATCAATGATTCCGGCAATGGCTGTGCTGGTCCTGTTATGGGGATCTGCCGCCATGTCCGCCCCGCCGCAAAAATTTGATCTGGAACAATTTATCGACCCTGAGACCTGTGCCGGATGCCATGGTGATATTTTTGCGCAATGGTCCAACTCCATGCACAATCTTTCCCACAAAGACCCTGTGTATGCGCAGGTGGCAGCGTTCCTGCGCCAGGGGCTCACTGATCAGGACGAGATTGATGAGGCAGAATCCTGTGTGAAATGCCATACCCCGGTGGGGGTGGTTACCGGATTTCCGGGCAAGCTTTCCGATGATCTGTCCAAAACCCCTGAGATCGCCACCCAGGGGATTCAGTGCGATTACTGCCATTCCGCTGTAAAAGTGACGCAGATGTATAATAACGGGCTGTTTCTGGAACCGGGTTACGGAGAAGATGATCCCGGTGTGAAGTACGGGCCCTTTGACGATGCAGAGCCTGATTTTCATGACGCAGCCTATTCCGCTCTGCATGAAAGTGCTGAAATCTGCGGCACCTGCCATGATGTGAAACATGTCAGTTTCGGCACTGATCTGGAAACAACCTATACGGAATGGAAAAACAGCCCTTATAATGCCGAAAATCCGGAGGAGCGCATCACCTGCCAGGGCTGCCACATGTACCAGCGGCCCGGGGTGCCGGCAACCGGCAGTACAGAGCGGCCGCAAAATCCAGGAGCGGCAGCCGACTACAGCAAAGAGCGGCCCCACATCTTTACCCATTATTTTGTGGGGGCAAATGCAGGGGTACCGGCCGATTTCGGAGATCCTGAAAAAGCGGACATGGCTGCTGCCCGCCTGCAGCATGCGGCTGAGCTGGCACTGGATCTTTC
>JAIVHE010000581.1:0-1574 GCA_020201255.1 Desulfobacteraceae bacterium | reverse complement strand
GACGGCAAGGGCAATCCGGTGATCAACCTGGCCAAGGCAAGAGAGATCCTGCGCGACAACCGGATTCCGGCCAAAGGCCAGGCAAAGGAGATCATCACCCTGGACCGGGTCCTGGAACGAGAGTCCCGGATCATGGTGCGGCTGCTGTACCGGGGCATGCCCCAGAAGATTCTCAATCTGCTGCCAGGCGGAGGGTTGGCGCCATTGCCGGTGGTGGAAATGGCACGCATATCCCATACCCTGTAAACGGTTCCTGAATCATTTCACTGCAGCTGGAAAAAGTTGCGGCTACGTACGGGCCGGTTATGGGAAGATTAAAACGGCCAGAAGCTGTTGTCTTCCCATATCTGCTGTGTCAGGTCTTCCTGCAGGGCCAGCAGTTTTTTCAAATGGGTCCGCTCCCAGGTTGACAGCCATTGGTAAAGCTTTTTTTCTTCCGGGTCAGAGGCGGTTTTGGCCCGGTCCCCATAGAGCTTGACCGCTTTTTCTTCAAACCCGATGGCAGCGGTGATGGCTGTGGCTTCAAATCCGGCGGCATTGATTTTGTCTTTTACGCGTTTGTCCAGAATATCCGGCCGGGTTTGGGCAGCCCCGTCGGTTTCATAGCCGCCGGCAGCAAATTTACCGCTTTTCATGAAGGATTTGAACTGGGTTTCCAGAATGGACATATGTTCCTGCTCTTCCTGGGCAAGGCCGTCAAAAAAGGATTTTACCGCGGCATCTTCTGCCTTGTCCCGGGCCGTCTCATACAGATTTTTGCCCTGACGTTCCATTAAAAAAGCGTTTTTGAGTATATTCAGTGCGTTTGATTTTTCCATGGATATCTCCCTGTTGTTGTGTAACCGGTTTGTACCGATTACCATGTGGTTTCAGTAGATCGTTCAAAGCAGATTCCAAAACCGGTCTGTACATTTCATACCACTATTTGCCGGTGGATACAACTTCAAATCGGACAACTGGCCGGCAGTGCAATGCACAAAGGCCAAAAACCGGTTGCAATACCATCCTGGAGCCGGTAGGATATTTTCTTTTGAACCGCCAGCACAGGAGAGTGGATTGGGAACAGCGGACATTTTATTGATTGCCCTGGGGCTGGGCATGGATGCTGCGGCGGTGTGTCTGGCAGCATCTGCAGCCGGGTATGCCAATGATGGCCGGGCAGTATTTCGTCTGTCTTTTCACTTCGGACTGTTCCAGTTTCTGCTGCCGGTCCTGGGCTGGTTTCTGGGAATGGGGCTTTTGGTGTTTATCCAGGGGATCAGCCACTGGGTGGCGTTTTTCCTCCTGCTTTTTGTGGGGGGACGCATGGTGAAATCCGGCATGGATGACTCCAGTGATGCCCCGGTTCAGGACCCGTCCCGGGGGATGACCATGGTCCTGCTCAGCATTGCCGTAAGTATCGATGCCCTGGCAGTGGGTCTGAGCCTGGCCATGCTGAAAGTAAATATCTGGTATCCCAGTGTCATCATTGGACTGGTCACCTCGGGTATGTCCCTTGTGGCCATCCGCATCGGCCGGCATCTGGGGGCCCTGCTGGGAAAGCGAATGGAAATTGTGGGCGGTCTGGTGCTCAT
>JAIVHE010000580.1 GCA_020201255.1 Desulfobacteraceae bacterium | reverse complement strand
TGCAAAAAATTCTGGAAATCCTATCGATTCCTGAACCCTTGCCTCCAGAATACCAGGATCATAAACTCAAAGGATCCTGGCAGGATTTCAGGGAATGTCATATTGAGCCGGACTGGCTTCTGAGCTATGCAATTGTTGACTTTGAGCTCAGGCCTACCCGGTTGGGAACCCATTCCGAGCTTTTCACATAAATGAGCAGTTGGTTTCGGAATTAAATGGGAATTAAATGGGGTCAGACCCCAATTAAAATCAATTAATACTGTCATGCACCAGAAGCAGAAGCCTCGTTACTGGATTGGCAGACTATAAAAGCTAGGTTCATGGCTGGAAATAGTGGTTGACGTATTTGATACTGTCGGGATGAAGCCGGGGCAGGTCAAGGGAGGGATCATCAAACGGGCCATACTGCATCTGTGCTAAGGTGGTTAGCGAAGACGAGCTGTCATTGGAGCAAATAAAAGACATAGCTAAACAGGCTATATCTGTGGGCGTAGATAGGACCAATCCCTCCTGTTTGACACCGTTGAACAACGGAAGCTTTGATTTTTTAAAATACAATGTTATAATATTTTAAAGCATTAATTTAATGACTATGAAAATAATTGAGAGGCAACCTATGCCAACAACAATTGAAAATACAGGAATTGATGATTTCTATAAAATGCTCCAAGAGCAATATCAATTGACACCTGAAAAAAGATTCACAATCACGTTTGATGTGAAAGCAGTCAGTGAGCCCGATGAAGATGTAAACGTCGGAGATGACTTGGTAGAGGGATTCAAAGAAATCGTGGAAGCTCAAAAAAAAGAATTTGAACTGCCAAATGCCCGAGATCTTTTAAATGAACTCTAAAATGCGATACCAAATCAGGTTTACAGCAGTATTCAAACGCAGGATCAAGAAACTTGCCAAAAAATACCCTCGAATCAAACAGGATTTTTCAGAATTACTCGATCAATTAGAACAGGGAGATTTTCAGGGGGATGAGATCCAAGGTTTTCAAGGAAAAATTTACAAGGTTCGAGTCGCTTCAATTGATCAAAAGAAAGGTAAAAGTGGAGGATTCCGCTTTATCTACTATGCCGTCACAAAAAACGGTATTGTTTTCATGATGACTGCATACGCTAAATCTTCACAAGAAGATCTTACCAATCAGCAAAAACAGGAAATCAAAGATTTTATAAAGATGGTTGGACCTTTTTGAGCGGCAGCTGTTTCCCAACCGGTATGGGTACAGCAGGGAGAAGAAGCACAAGGCCCCGTGGCTGGAAGTGGTCACAGAGGGGCGGGATGATCAGCCGCCGGACGGTGTGGATGGCATTGCATATGATGTTGACGGCCTGGGGCCGGACTGTTTTTCAATTTTATCTGAACAACAAGATCTCCTACCGGGAAAACGGCAACATCAGCGGCGCGCCCTGGCTGTTTGACGAACCGGTCAACACCCGGGACTTCATGGCGCTGCTTTGGTACGGCCGGTTATGGCGAAAGGCAGTACATACCAAAAACGTTTCAACACACTTATGGAAAATTTGCTAAATTGGTAGTTCTTTTGCCGGAAGACGGTGAGTCTAAGAGAAAAAAACGCCGACCAGGAAGTGCAAAAGGCATTTTACAGGTGCTGGAAGAAGATAACGCGCACTTGGATGATTTCAAGGAATACATGCCATGAATCTGCTATTGGACACACGCGCGCTATTATGGTTTGTTTTGGATGATCCCCGGATGCAGGGTGACCCTTTTGATCGTTTAATTATTGCACAGTCTTTGGTTGAAGCTGAATTTGTGGCAGAAGAATTTTGAATAATGAAAACTCACGATCATAATTTTAAAAATCTGTTTTTGGATTTTCCCAGGGAAACCCTGGAAGGAAGAGCGGATCGAGGTGATCCGCCAGGCATACAAGGGGCTGTTTCAACTGGTCACCAGAGGATTTTTTGACAAATATGTGGATTTCATTGATGTGTACTCTGAAATTAGCGATCAGGAACAGCAACAGCTTTATGAAAACATCATTCAACATAAGGAGACAGCCATGTTGGCGCAATACATAAAAGAAAAAGGGAGACAAGAAGGCATGCAGAAGGGTATGCAAAAGGGTATGCAAAAGGGTATGCAAAAAGGCAGTTACAATACGATGGTTTACCTGGTCCGCAATGCCGAGAAAAAAGGATTATCTGAAGAATGGAAGCAATTAAAAAATGGCATTTTGATGCTTAAACAGGCACGGCATCCTCAATAGCCAGCTTCAGTGGTTTGTGAGCCTTTTTGACAAACTGCACAAAGGGTCGTTTGTAATTTCGCTTCATGGCTAAACATTAGATGCTGAATCTGTGGCAGAAGAATTTGGGGGGTTATGGTCATGACAACCGCTTGATAATCTTCCTGGCAAGATTGTCCTGCACCTCAGAATGGCGTGGTATTGGCTGACTTTTTCCGGTATCAGGGTTTCTGTACTAATCATGGTTACCACCATGGCGTACAAACTCACACCCCATGGACAGCAGGTGTTTGATCAGTTTTTTTCGGTTCAAACCGCTACTTCTTCTATTTCGAAAGGTGTGGCATCCGGAACCAAACTGATAAATATCTATCAGATTGGCTTTTAGCTCTTCAATGGTCCGACCCTGGGTTTCATAATCCGGGTATTCCTGGATATGGCCGACAATCCAATTCCCCTGTTTCTGGTAAACGATTTTCACAGTAATCCCCCTTTTGGGCAAAACGGCTATTGTTTCAGTCCATTATATCACAGGTTTATTGGCACATGCACAGACTTTTTTCTTTTCCAAGTCCGGTTCCCGGGATACCGGTCTGACACGGACCGGCTGATGCAGGGGTTTGACCTGTTTGTGCTGCCGTGTTTTAATGAAGGCATCTCCAACACCATTCTGTAGTGGGTTGTGAGATGTGGGAATATATCTGTCGTTACCCTTGACGGCACCGCCACCGAAGGGTAAAATTCCCGTATGACAGATGAAAAAAAGACAGCCAGGGTAATCAATCCCCATGACAAGGCAATTAAAACCGTATTCACCGATCTGGCAAATGCCCGCAGCCTTTTATACCATCGCCTGCCGGACAAAGTGCTGAAGCTGGTGGACCTGAACACCCTGGAGATCAGCAAAGACAGCTTCATTGAAAAAGAGCTGGCTGAATATCATTCGGATATGCTGTACAAGGTGAATCTGATAGACGGCAGCCAGGGGTTCATCTATGTGCTGTTTGAGCACAAAAGCTATTATGACAGGTTTGTGCATCTCCAGCTGCTGGAATACATGGTCAAGATCTGGCGTCTGTATATTAAACAGCAAGAAGAAAAGCCGTATTACCTGCCCATTGTGATCCCGCTGCTGGTCTGCCACGCCAGAAAAGAATGGCCGGATGATACGGTGCGACTGGCTTCGTTGCTGTCAGGTCCGGTGGAAGACCTTACCGAGTACATCCCGGATTTCGGGCTTGAATTGTATGACTTGCACCGGTTCTCGGATGATGAGATCAAAGGGACCATCATAAGCCGGGTGATATTGCTTCTGCTCAAACACATCAGAGACCCGGATTTACAA
>JAIVHE010000579.1 GCA_020201255.1 Desulfobacteraceae bacterium | reverse complement strand
CCCAGATTGTCTATGCGCGTAACCAACGCCATGCGGTCCTTGTTGCCGAACACAAACATATCCGCCCGGTTGGTATTGTTGCATGCCTGGACATCAAAAAAACCATTGTCCAGATTGTTTTCATCCGCAAAGGGAAAAACCGTAATGAATGTTTCGTCTTTGTAATAATCCGCCAAAAGGTGCTGGATATCTGCCGGCCCAACTGTTTTTGCCAACAGCCTGGAATGGATGAAAACCGTCACAGCCAGGCCTTTATAAAAATTGCCCACCACCGGACTGAAGGCGGGTTCATACGTCAGTCCGGTGCGTACCATCATTTCGGGCAAATGCTTGTGGACCATGCCCAGAGCGTAGTGCCGCGGACTGTCCAGAACTGGGGTGTGGTGGTCTTCATATGCCGCAATGAGGTTTTTTCCTCCGCCGCTGTACCCGGTGATGGAATGACAGCACACCGGATAATCCTGCGGCATGATACCGGCTTTGATCAGGGGATGCACCGACAGAACAAACGCTGTGGCGTGGCATCCGGGGTTGGTGATTTTTTTGGATTTTGCAAGCATCTTTCTCTGATCCGGGCCAAGCTCGGGCAGGCCATAGGCCCAGTCCGGATGGGTTCGAAAGGCCGTACTTGCATCTATGATACAGGTGTCTGGAATCCCATGTGAAAAATCACACGTGGCCCGGCAGAAGGCTACTCCTCTTGCAGAAGATCACTCACCTGGCAGAAGGCCCTCCCCTGGTGGTGTCCTGTGCCCGGACCGAGATCTTCCGGGGCCGGTTGCCGGGATTATTTTCAACAAAGGAGCTGAGCAGTAGGGTGGGTACCTGATTTTCTAAAATATCTGCCCGGCCCCTGCGGCTCTGACGGTCCGGTCACAGGACACCACCAGGGGCTGCCGGCAGACATTCATATGGTTTTGATCTTGCATCCCTTGTGTGATAGGATCTGTGTAACAGGATGCGTAATTGTTACCATTCACAAAACCAAAGGACTGTTACATGGATATAGTAAAAAAAAGAACCCGTTTTTTTCCCTCTGCTGCAGAAGATGCACAATCATCAAAACTGCATGCAGACACACCCCAGACACAATCACCATCCTATGCCCTTTCTTTTTTGGACACCGATTTTATGATGCGCGATGAACTGCGGCCGGTCAGGCTGCAGCTTGAATTGCTCAAACCTGAAATTATCCAGACGGAGCTGAACATAGAATCCACCGTGGTGATCTACGGAAGTGCCAGGTTCAAGGATTCAAAAACAGCAAAAATCTATCTGGACCATATCGAGGATGAGGCACAGAACAATCCGGATGCACCTGATATTGCCGGAAAACTGAAAATTGCCAGAAAAGACCTGGAGAACAGCAGGTATTATGATGAAGCGCGCAAGCTTGGCCGGCTGATCGCATCGGCAGGTCCTGATGCCAATGGTGTGCAATGCGTTGTCTCCACAGGCGGCGGACCGGGCATTATGGAAGCGGCGGGCAAAAGCGCTGATTGCATTTCCCGGCGGGTTCGGCACCATGGACGAACTTTTTGAGACATTGACCCTGGTGCAGACCAAAAAAATCAAACCCATTCCCATTTTATTGTTCGGCAAACGCTTCTGGCAGAAGGTGATCAATTTTGATGCACTGGTTGATGCCGGTACGGTTTCATTGGAAGACCTTTCCCTGTTTCATTATGTGGAAACCGCTGAGGAAGGATGGGCTTTGCTGAATCAATCGGAATCTATTTGAATAAATACCGTATTTACACTATCATATAGTGCTTTACTCCCCAGTTCCTGTTAACAATAACAAGAAAATGAGGAGGGGCACTTGGGTTGCGGGTTTCCCGCTTTAGCTTATCTGTTTGACCGTATAGTCGTTTAGCTGGTCGCTCCCATAATCTTTTGCACAAGGAGTTTTCCCATGAAAAAAGGGTTTGTTTTTGTCTCTTTTGGGCTGGCAATTGTGATCCTGCTGGTGGTTGTTGCCGGTGTTATCGTCCTTAATCTGGATCCCAACCGGTACAAGGAGTATATCACAAGCAAGATCAGCCAGCAGATGGGACGGCAGTTTGAGATCAAAGGAGATCTCAAGCTCGGCTATTACCCCTGGCTGCATATCGAAGCATCACAGGTTTTTCTGGAAAATGCCAAAGGGTTTGGAGACCTTCCCCTTTTGGCTGCCGATCACGTCATGGTCAGGGTCAAAACCCTGCCTTTGCTAACAAAACAGCTGGAGATGGATACGGTTGTTCTCAAAGGCGCCCGCATCAACCTGGTAAAAAACAAAGACAACATATCCAATTGGGAGGATCTGGGGGGAAAAGCAACCGAAAAGCCCCCGGAAAAGGCCGGTGAAAAGGGCGGTGACAAGGCCGGTGACAAGGGCTTTGACATGGCCAACCTGGCTGTTCTCTTACAAGGCGGGGTGGATATCCAGGATGCAGCCGTGCGTTTTGATGACAGGGCCATGGATGTAACATATACGGTATCTGATCTGGATATCACTACCGGCATGGTGGTGCCCGGTAATCCTGTTGACCTGAAGCTTGCCTTTCAGGCCCGGGCCACTTCCCCTGACATTTCAGGCAATGCCGAGCTTGAGGCAAAAATCTTCCCTGATTTCGCCGCAGGACAGTATCGGATAACGCCTTTTTCCGCCCGGGCACAGCTTGCGGGCCCCTCTTTGGGGAAAACCCCTGCCGTGTTGACCCTGGACTGTGCCGTAAAGATGGATCTTGCCGAAGATACCATATCTGTCACAGATCTGCTGGCAGCCGGTATGGATACCCGCGTGGCAGGGGACATATCCCTTGGCGGGGTGAAATCCGGCATCTCTTTGGTAGACATGGATCTGGATGTCACGGGAAAGGACCTTGCGCAGTTTTTCCAGGTGTTTGAAGACGGTCCTTTGTCAGCACAACTGGCCGGACTGCAAGACCGTTCCTTTGATGTGAAGGCAAACATTGTCACCGATACAGACAAAGGCATGGTGTCGGTATCCAGGCTTGCGGTTCAGATGCTGGGAGCAGATATTACAGGCGAACTGGAAGCAAAAAAGATCCGGTCTGCCGCACCGTCTTTGACAGGTGATATAACAGCGAAAGGGCCGGATCTGCCCACTTTGCTGCAGGTGGCGGGCACACTTGGCGGCAGTGGATCACGGCTGGCTGTCATGGGAAAACAGCTGGCTGCATCCGAAAAA
>JAIVHE010000272.1 GCA_020201255.1 Desulfobacteraceae bacterium | reverse complement strand
ATCCAGGGGCTTTGGGTCAGACTATATAAACTTAGGTGATTACACCTTAGGTTATCTTACAGTCACATTTGTTGCAGCGGGTCCGCGCTGGCCTTCGGTGATGTCAAAGGAAACGCTGTCCCCTTCATTGAGGGATTTGAAACCCATGGCATTGATGCCTGAGTGATGCACAAATACATCATTTCCACCGTCTTCTTGTTCAATAAATCCAAACCCTTTTGCATCGTTAAACCACTTTACTGTACCATTCGCCATGTTGGCATTCTCCTAAAAAAATAAAATAAAAAAAAAATTGCTTCGCACTTTGTAGGGATAAATCAGAGATTGAATCTTGATAAACACCGAAAAGAATGAAACATCTTTGTATAATACAGGCTTTGGAATTAAAGTCAACCATTTTTTCACTTATTTTTGCCGGTTGTCTGTTTTTATCTACCCGGTACTATCGTTCAACGACAAGAAAAGCAAAACACCTGATATAAACGATATCCGGATTTTCAGGCGCCGGCACGTCATAAATTATCCGGATTTAGTGCTATAAATCCTGGCGGATTCGGCAACACTGCCATTTCCGCCAAATGGTCACGGATGATCTCTCAGTCATGTCCCGATTTTTTCGTCCTGTTTACATTGTGATTGTGCGAGTCCGGCCGGCCCAAAAAAGTGATGGTCGCTATTAAGCTGACAAAATGGGAGCTTACGGAAAGAGTGGTAATAGACATGCATTCATGTTTACATTTCCGCATTCATCTCCCTGTGCAGCTGCGCCATCCATTCGGGAACCGTGGCATTTTCATTTTCCGCACCATAATAAGAGGCCGCGTAGGGTTTGATATCGATGACCGGGCTGCCGTCCACGGCTTCAAGCCCTCTGACCTTCAGGGTGTTTCCGTGACGTTCAAGAAGCGGGACCGCAGATACCAGGACCGGATTGGGCCGGGCCGAACTGCATGTGGCAAAAATTCCCTGCCGGGGCATATCTTTGCGTCCCATGGGATGCACTTTGCGCAGTGTTCTTCTTTCCGGGTCGATCAGGTGGGGCCAGTACAGTACCAGCACGTGGGAAAATCCTTCGATACCGTCCTTCTACCTGTTAGCGACTTAATTTTTCGTATAATGTTTCAGGGGCAATATCGGCACCATTTGGCCAAGTTATGGTTCCGCCTTCTATTTTTCCTTGTTTAAAGAATTTCTTGTTCTTTAAAGGAGCAAATATTGGGCCTTTATTGGTATACTCAGAAAAATCAATATTTCCAGCTAACCCATTATCAAAAACCACATGGAAAGTATAACCTTTCTATAACTAATCTTTATCACGTCATTCATATTCCACATCATATCAGGCCAGCATGGCCATGTCCGGGTTGTCGTTTCCGGCCAGCTGTTCCGCCAGCACCATGGCGATCATGGCCAGGCACTCCATGTCAAGGTATCGGGGCGCCTGTTTTTCGAACAAAAGGGAGCAGTCCGCCGGAAAATCCTCGTCCGCATCATTGAAAACCAGGTACACCCGCACCAGGGGCAGGGCTTCGAACATATAAGACAGATCACAGGAGATCCCCCTATCACATTCCGGTTATGTATTTGACTTTTATATCCATATGGATATAATTATGTCATGTCTGAAACAATGAAAGATATTTATTGGGTTGGTTCCAGCAAAAAAGACCTGATGAAAATGCCGGGTGATGTGCAAAATATTTTCGGATTTGCGTTACATCTGGCCCAATCAGGGA
>JAIVHE010000271.1 GCA_020201255.1 Desulfobacteraceae bacterium | reverse complement strand
ACTGCCCTCCGAGGGCATATCCTATAACCAGGAATAGCCCGGTCATGGCAGTCAGCAAAAAAACGGTCTTGATTTGATTACCCATGGTTCTCCTCATGAAAAATCAGGTTTGTATCAATCTCAAATTATCAACACAATAGTAAGACAGGTTCATCCAAAATCAAGGCTTGCGGACAACCGCCCGCGCCAAAGGATATCCAGCAGAACAAACTGCTCATCAGTTGAAAAACCGGCTTATGATCAGCGTATTACCATCAACACCGCTATGGAAACAAAAGCCATGCCCCGGTTTGAAATTATCTGTAAGGTTTTTGGGCCACAAAAGACTGACATATCAAAACAGTCCATGCGATATGGTTCGGATTTCACGAGTCATCCAGACAGGGGGCAGATGAACACAGAACAGGTTATTGATAAAACAGCCACACTGATGAAAGCATTTCTGGCCGGCCAGAAACAGGGAAGGTTTGTTGACTATAAAAATTCCGATGCATTGTCTGAAATTCTGGACCTGGAAGCATTTCCAGACGGGGCTACATGGCCGCAGATATTTGACTGGGTTGAAAAATACCTAACCTGTTCGGTGAAAACCAACCACCCCGGATTTGTCAACCGCATGTGGGCCGGGGCCAACCTGCCGTCCATTGTGGGGGAAATGGTGACAGCCGTGTCCAACACCTCAGCCTGCACCTATGAATCCGCACCGGTTTCCACCGTGATGGAGCAGTACATGCTTGACCAGATGCTGGATCTGGTGGGGTTCACCAACGGAGAAGCCCAGATGACCACCGGGTCCGGGATCTGGGCGCGGTCTCTCTGCAGTGCGGCCGCCGGGTGGACAGCCTCAAATGGTTTCTGGACTGGAAATTTTTCGCTAAAGCCGGATTTGCCCGAATGATGGAGCATGAACTGGACCTGTGCCGGTATGCGGAACAAATTGTCAGACAATCTTCTCACCTGGATCTGGTGTATCCCCGCAACGCATTCAACATCTGTTTCCGCTACCGGCCGGAACAGGCGGCGGCCAGCCCGTTCAATCTGACCCTGCGCAACACCCTGTAGCCCGTTCAATCTGACCCTGCGCAACACCCTGTACCACCAGGGCAAAAGCCTTGTGGGATATGCGCAGAACAGCGACGGTCCGTTTCTGCGCCTGCTGCTGGCCTCCCATGATCTGGAAAAAAAAGATGTGGATCACTATTTTTCCCAATTGATCGAAACCGGCAAAGATCTGGAAAAGGAATACCGATGACAAACAGGATATGCATCCCGCAAACCTTTCGGAACCATCCGGCCCAGTGGGAACTGCAGCGGCTTTTGCAAGCGCTGTTCAAGGCACCGGACCCCCGACAGATCACCCGGCAAGTGGCGGATTTTCTGCGGCATCATCCCCTGCCGGCTGATGATTTCCCCCTTATTCCCGGCACCTACACCCGGTCCATTCTGCTCAGGGCGGAAAACCGGTTCGAAGGCATGGCGGCCCGCTGGAGCAGTGGAAGTGTCTCCGCCATCCACGGCCATCCGTCCTTTACCCTGTATTATGTGGTGTCCGGTCACCTGGCCTGTGACAACTACACCCGCCGGGGCAGCCATTTTCTCACCCGGCGCCAGAAACCGGTAAAAGAGGAAGACACGGCCGGATTGCACCAGCAGTTCGGCAAGACCGTTCTGGAAACAAAATGCGTCTCATGTCATTCCCGGGAGCGTATTGTCAAGGCGGACAAGGACCGGGAACAATGGGAAAAAACCATCCGCCGCATGATAAAACACAGCAAAGACCCTGCATATCTTTCTGACGAAGAAAAAGATGCATTGCTGGAACATCTTCTGATGGAAGAATCCAAGCCCCTGTAAGATTCATCCGCTGTAAAGTTTATATCTCTTGTCCAGAGAAAAAATCTTTTGGAAACGGTCTATCAGCGGGTATCCTAACCCCAGGGACAAATCGCCATTCAGGAAATTTGGCAATGCTGCCATTTCTCCTGAATGGTTATGCTGTTTTATTCTTCACACATTTGGTGTAAACGTATTCAGGGTCAAGATCAACACCACAACTCCATTCGATTGTGTCAAATGATACCTTACTGGCCGGATATGAAGCATATAATCAAGATCGGCATTTGCCGAATTTGGCAACACTGCCATTTTCGGCAAATGGTAGGGGACCGATTTCCGAGCCAGATATCTTCAGCCAATTGACGCTTTGCGAGCATGATTGCCTTTGCCTTATTCGGGGGCATATTCCATTGTGTGTCTTTCATTTCAGCTTGCGAAAGCGCTTGGTAAGGGTTACCAGTCCCGGGCCGTTGCCTTCCATGAAGCGGGGTGAAAATACCTTGCTATATTATGTGTATATGTATTATATATGCACATCTTCAAAAATTAAATCTGCATCATGATTAAACTTTTCAGCATATTGTTTTCTTAACTCTCTGGTTTCTTTTACTATTGGATCTTGCCACATTTTATTGGCCCTCCATTAATTCTTGAGGTGTGCAGATTGTTGGCGGTTCAAAACCATGATTTCGACAAACCTGCTCAACCATAGGTCGCATCACGGCATACGATTTTCCCACCACTCGATTGTCGTGTTTTGATTTGCAATGGCGCGGATATCGTTGCTTGGCCTGGCTGTCAAATAACTTAAAACAGATGTTTCGATATATACCTTTTGTTTCATATTCTTTGACTCACATTTTTCGCATACTTAATTATTTTTATCTATCATGAAATTTCCCAAAACGCAACTTTTTTGCCCTATCATGACTTCAACAGAAACTCGATATTCCCCGTAAGATTCATCCGCTTTAAAGTTTATATCTCTTGTCCGGAGAAAAAATATTTTGGGAACAGTCTATCAGCGGGTATCCTTTGATGATCGGGAATCTATCGGATTCCAGAATGGTAACGCCAGCATCCAGGGCAGTTGGGCCACCCGGAGTGTTGTCTGATATTCTGACAGGCCGATGGTCATGCCCAGATGACCTTTGGCGGGCTGGGCCCGGTAGGTGCCGCACAGATAATCCCACCATGGCAGATTGAACCCGTAGTTGCTGTTGGTTTCCCGGGGAATCACCGAGTGGTGTACACGGTGCATGTCAGGGGTGACCACAACCATTCGCATCATGCGGTCCAGAAACGAAGGCAGGCTTACGTTGCCATGGTTGAACATGGCCGTGGCATTGAGCAGTACTTCGAAAAGCAGAACAGCCACAGGCGGAGCACCGATCAGGGCAATCGCCGATATTTTGATGCCCATGGACAAAAAAATTTCAATGGGATGAAACCGCAGCCCTGTGGTGGTATCAAAATCGCGGTCTGCGTGGTGAACCCGGTGCAGCCGCCAGAGGACCGGCAGGGCGTGAAACATCACATGTTGCAGGTAAATGATCAGATCCAGCAGCATCACCGACAGCAAAACAATCAGCCACCCTGGTAAATCCAGGATATTGAACACGCCCCATCCCTGACTGGCGGCAATGCCTGCAAATCCCACCGCAACCAGAGGAAACAGTGCCCGGAGCAGCAGGGTGTTGAGCACCACCATTCCCAGGTTGCCGGCCCAGCGCAGCGGTTTTGACACCACCGGCCGGCGGGTGGGAAAAATGCTTTCCCAGAGCCCCATAAGCCCCAGCATACCAAAGAAAAACCCCGCCCGGATCAACGGTTCCTGCCTGAAAATAATTTCCTCCATCCCGGTGTCACCCTCCTGTTTTTTCATTTTCTTGCTTAACGGTATGTTTTTCCTGCCATATTGTCAACGGGGCCCTCCCGATTCCGCGCAAGACTGATGGTGATCTAAGAAACCTATTTGAGGTGTAAATGGCCTATCAAGAACTTACACTGACATTGTGCACGAGCATTCAGTTACTTTGAAAAAACGCAAACTGCTATTTTTAATGATATGTTTTAACAGGAGGATAATCATGAAAACAAATGAATCAAAACAGAGGTCAGGCTACCTGTCAGCAGGGATTTTTATACTACTGCCGGTATTGTTTGCCCTGATAACCGGATGTATGGGATCATATGGAAAGCTTACCTCAAATCCGGACATTTTGCACCAGTACAAGACCAACACCCTGCCCGAAACCTTTCAATATTATTTCAGAGGCAGATCCAATCTGCCCGATGCCGTGGTGGGTATTGATAAAACATACCAGTTCCAAGGGCGTTTCTGGACCAAAATGAAAACAGTGGATCAGGTATATGAAAAAATCGAGAGACTGAGCACATCTTATCCAGGTTCAAACCGGATGCAGGCTGCGGACATCCTGGATAACAAAGGGAACCGAATCGGAATATGGTTCTCTTATCAACACTATGCACCTGTCAAAATTAACCCGAAAACCGGGATGGTGGAAATATATCCGGAAACATCCATCGGAAAAAGCAGGCGATAGGATCTTATCTGATATCAGACTAAATTATCAAAGTATATGCAGTTTTTATCATGTCGAAAGGAAAGCGGATGAAAGTTTCAGACTTGCTTGTCAAAGCACTTGAAAATGAGGGGGTCAGGTTTATTTTCGGTATTCCAGGGGAAGAAAACCTGGATTTTCTCGAATCCCTGAAAAGTTCCAACATACAGTTAATCCTGACCCGGCATGAACAAGCTGCCGGTTTCATGGCAGCCACTTATGGAAGATTGACCCATACAACCGGGGTCTGTTTATCCACCCTGGGTCCCGGTGCCACCAACCTTGTCACGGCTGTTGCCTATGCACAGCTTGGCGGCATGCCCCTGCTGGTCATAACAGGGCAAAAGCCCATTAAAAAATCGAAACAGGGAAGATTTCAGATCATTGATGTGGTCTCCATGATGAGACCCATTACAAAATTCAGTAAAACCATTATAAACGGGGATGTCATGCCTTCCATGGTGAGAGAAGCTGTCCGGCTTTCCCTTGAAGAAAAACCAGGGGCCGTCCATATTGAACTGGCGGAAGATATTGCAAAAGAAGCGTCAGATGTACCCCCTTTTTCGATTTATCCCAAAAAACGGCCCACGGCA
>JAIVHE010000270.1 GCA_020201255.1 Desulfobacteraceae bacterium | reverse complement strand
GGCATTGACCGAAGCGGAAAAAACCGCCCTGGATGCTTCTGCCAAGGCGGTAAAAGACGGGGTGGACACTCTGCGCTCCTTTTATTCTCCGGGATAACATAAAACCGGCCTGCCGGTTCACTGGCAATTTGGTTGATCAGTGCGCGAGAAGCAACCCGAAGGGAGCGAAAGGACTATGAAGAAGGATAATAGTGAAAAGGATGATGAACTTCGTCCTGAGTATGACCTGAAAGGCTTAAAAGTAAGAAAAGTTGGCCTTGATCGAAAAAGTTTTTATGGACCAACTGTTCGTATAGAAGCAGATGTCGCAAAAGTGTTCCCAAACTCTGAATCTGTTAATGAAGCATTACGGTTTTTAATTCGAATAGCCCAAGAGAACAAACCAACATTACAGGCATAGACTGATGTTTGGAAAAAGTCACACTCCAGTGGACACCCTGCGCTCCTTTTATTCTCCGGGATAACAAAAAACCGGCCTGCCGGTTCACTGGCAATTTGGTTCCTGAACATGGCGTTTGATCTTTTTTTTGTCTTTTTTGTGATAAATATCAAAGAAGATCACGCTGTTGTTGGGGATAGGTCCGCAGTGCAGGCGCCGGTTTTCTTTGAGACACCTGGCACACCAGTAATAGATAATGCGGTAATCGCGCCGGCCCACATATTTTTTGAGCCGGCCATGGTATACCCCTTTCATTTTGCCGTCAGCCCCGGACGGATCAACCAGCAGCCGGTCTATGGTTTTTTGGATGCGCCGATATCCTTTGGGATCGGCTTTCTGTAACTGCAAAAGCTTGCTGGAAAACAGCTCCGTGGGATAATATTGGTGATTCACAGCAAAGGGTGAGGCATACGCTTTGTTCATAATATACTGTCTTTCATACCATTGCGATGGTCACAGGAATACCCACGGCCGCATGCTGCAAAAAAGAGATCCTTATGCCATGGGCCTGTGCCTGTTCCACTACGATGAGGTTGGCAATGCTGCCTAACAGAAACAGGTTGCCGGCAAAGGTACTGGAAACGGCCAAGGTATACCACTGGATGTGATCCGATGGATCCAGAAAGGAAATCAGCAGCATGACCGCCGGCACATTGCTGAACAGGTTGCTTAACAGGGCGGATATCCCGGTCAACACCGGCAGACTGGTCAGATGCAGGCCCATGTCCGCCAGGCTGTCTATCACCATATCCAGGTATCCGCTCTCAGATATCCCGTGGATGATGATGAACAGAGCGCAGAACAGCGTGATCAAATGCCAGTCCACCAGTCCCGTGATGTCCCGGGTTTTCATTTTACGTGAGCACAGCAGCACCCCGGCAATGCCGATGGCGGAATATTCTCTGGGTATGGACGTGAGGAACAATATCATCAGTACCCCCACCGCCAGTATTCCTTTGGATGTCTGCCACGCATCAAAAGGCTGTCCCGTCTCTTCGCCACCCTTTTGCACCTCCCTGTTTTCCAAATGGTAAAACCTTCCCCGGTACATCCACAATATGATTCCGTACCCCGCGCCAAGTGCCAGCACCGAGGGCGGGGTGCACCAGAAAAAAAATTGTGCAAAATCCAGATACCCGGTCTGCCCGATGAGCATGTTCTGGGGATTGCCGATGATGGTAGCGGCCGACCCGATATTGCTGGAGACCGCCAGACCGATAAGAAACGGCAGCGGGTTCAGGCCAGCTCTCAGCAGCGATACCGCCAGCACGGGTGTCAATGCAAAGCACACGATATCATTGGCCAGAACAGCGGACAGCACGGCGCTCACCCCCATGGTAATTCCCAGAAAAATTCGGGGATGTTTATAATAGGGCACAATTGTAAAGGCCACCCAGGTGTAGAAACCACCCAGGCGCAACTGGGCGGAAAGTATCATCAACGCGTACAGCAAAAGGATCGTGGGCAGGTCGATGGCGCCCACGGCCCCTTCCAGGGTAACTACGCCGGACACGACCATGGCAATGGCGCCAAGCAGGGCTACCCCTACCCGGTCGATCACCAGTCCCGGAATTTTTCCCAGGGCGATGCCCAGGTAGGCCAGACTGAAAATGACAACCGCCAGCATATGGAGACACAATCCTTTTAGTATGGTCGTATGGGATACTATTATACATCACCATTGATGTGCAAAAATTGTATAATTAAGTATAGCGCCCCTGGTATTCTGTCAAGACACAAATGGGTGGAAAATTCAGGAGCATCTCATGGAACGGGTCTTGTTCGAATGACCGATGTCTGGCCGGAAGCGGCCTGTATCTTTCCGGCAGCGGTCTGTATCCTGAGACCCGTGGGGAGCGGTCCCTGTTGGTCTCAACTGTTTTCCCCGTTTGACAGGGTGTAGGGCATGCTTTGCTAAACGGCAAAAACTGCGGGCAGGTATGTCCTCAAACAGTTTGCCGTTCTTAACGCTGCGCATGCCCACACCCTGTACCAAACGGGTCAAAATGGTTTTCGACCAACAGGGACCGCTCCCCACTAGTCGCTGACAAGAAATGGAACGGGTCGGAACCCCCATTGCACAGCGTGAGCCCCCGGAGGTGCCTTCCTGCAGGACTGTCAGAGCCCCCAAGGATCTCAGGCCGGCAGGAAGGCACCTCCGGGGGCGGCATCCATGCCGGACAGTTCCATACTG
>JAIVHE010000578.1 GCA_020201255.1 Desulfobacteraceae bacterium | reverse complement strand
TTCATGATCCTGGCATCATTTGGTGGTGTGATCTGCAATGGATAATCCGCCACCAGGGACCCTATGGCACCGGCATCCATCCGTCGGTAGGGAGAGGCTGGTATGGCCTGGTGTTTTCTGTATCCCGGAGCCCGGGCCAGGGAGGCAAAAATGGCGGTTTCAAAATCCTGTGCCTCTGCCGCAAATGTGTTCTGATCGGAATGGTTGCCCTGGTTTTCTGCCAGCCCTGCTGCGGCCCTGAGCCCGGCAACCCCCCAGAAATCATCCCAATAATAATAGTCATTGGGTCCCAAGTGTTCGGCGCTGAATCCGGCCGGCAGCAGGCCGTCATGGGGTTTGCCATCCTTTTTGCTGCGGCGTTTTTGCATGATCCACCGGGCCCCTTTCATGAGGGCGGTGAAAAGATGGGCTGACGGGGGTTTGCCGGTGCACTGCAGGAACCGGTGCGCAATCCACAAAACCTGGCCGTTGGAGTCCCACTCTCCTTCCTGGGAATGAAAATAACCGGTCAAGCTCTGGCGGTCCGGAAACCCGTGTATCAAGCGGTCGCATTTTCGGGCCAGCCCCAGGCCCAGCAGGGCATTGATCATCAAACAGGCATCCCGGAACCAGAACCGCCGGTAGGTGTAGGGACCGGGCACCACCTCATCCGCGCTTAACAGCAGCAGGGTCCTGACCGCGGCATCATACAGGAATTGAAATTTTGCATCCGGTATGGACAATGCAGCGGTTTGTGCAACAATCTGCGACGCAGGCCTGTCCTTGCCGCCGGTATCTGAGGATGCAGTGGCCGTGTCTTTTTCCAGGGGCACCTGGACGTCAATATGGGTGGTTTCATCGGCCCTGACAGGAAAAAACGCGGCTGCCGTGGCCATGCCGATGGGACAGGTGGCATGGTTTTCCGCCTGGGGCCGGTCCAGCTCCAGGGCCACATCCCCGTGATCAAAGGTGGAAAACAGCACCTTTTCAGGCGCGGTTGTAAAACGTACCTCATGGGAATGGTTAATGGTAAACCGGCTGTTTTTATAGCTGATATGGTCGATGAAATAAATGCCTTCCGGATTATAGGGCCGTATGGACACAATCAGCCAGCCATTTTCGTTTTGGATGCTGCCTTTGGCATGCATCTGCATCACCGGCCCTGCATGGCTGTCCTTTGTCACCCGGGTTGTGCACACCAGAGACAGCTTGTCTTTAGACAGCGTATCTTTTTCTGTGGCTGTGGTGACGGCAAGTTCGTCTGCCAGTTCCAGTGTCTGGTCGGCATGGGCCTGCCGGGAAGGTACCAGCAGGTTTCCTGTTTCAGACAGGAGCCACACATCGATGGACCAGGCATCGAACAAAGGGGTCACAAGTCCCCTGGGATCGATGATGGGGTATGCTGCGAGGTCTGGGTGGCCGGGCCATAAGGGTGACAGGGTCCATGAACCCGTAAAACCCGGTAATCCGCCTGATCAGAAACCGCCATGGCAGCCATTTTTTGAAAAGCATATGCACCTTAGGTTTCGCTACACAAATTCGCTAGACAAATTCGTTATACAAAGGGGTTGGCAATGTGCCGCTGTATGTTTTTATCAATGGTTTTCTCAAAGGGCCTGCCGTAATAGTCATACAACCGTGTTTCCGTCTCCAGATTCACCGGCTTTTGGGGATCAAATTCAGGGCCGTCTTTGATGGCCCCGGTTGTCAGGTCCATCTCAAAGGTGGAATCCCCCCAGTTGATGGATTTGACCCAGTCCAAAGACAGCAGCACCTTTTTGCCCCCGGGAAGCCAATTGCGGGTATCCACCACCACATACCGAAGGGCCCAGGTATCGTCATCCAAAATAAAATCCTCCACATGGCCGATGTCCCCGTCTGATGCCTTGATAAAGTATCCTTTGACCTCTTTGAAAGAGCGAAGGTGATTTTCCTGTGCGGGATCTGATTCAGATGCATCCAGGGCTTCATCCTCTGCAGGGGGAGGCGTATCCGTTGTCATTGTTCCCACGGCAGCAGGATAAGCTGCCGTACCCCACAGGCCGGTGCCTGCCCAGTAATAGGGGTACCCATAATACCGGAACAGGTTTTTTTCGTGTTCCCGGGATACCGGTTCATCTGCTGAAGGAGCCGGGCAGTTTTCCAGCGCTTCTTTGGATATGGTGAGATAAAGACTGCGGGTGTTCCAGTCCGGCTGGTCAATCATGATAGGAGATACCAGCACTTTGTTTCCTATCAGCCAGTTTCCGGTATTGGCAATGATGTGGCGCACGGTCCACCACTGGTCATCAAATAATATATCTTCACAGGTTCCAAAATGCTGGTTATCAGCATGCAGTTTATATCCGATGATTTCATGTACACTTCTGAGCATAGAACACACTCCTTTCTTTTTTTACAGAACCTTGGATCAGGTGAAAGTTCTGGCAATGGTCTGGGCTTTTTCACTGATCAGGTCCCATTCGGTTTGAATCGCCAGCAAAAACATCTCCCACGGCTCCATATCGGTTTCTTTGTTTTCAATGTTGCCGTTTTCCTGTGATATGGCATGTGCATAGAGATCTGACACTTTTTGTGCACACACTTTCCGGCTGAAATCCTGTGCTGTCTGCAAGGCGCATTTTTGCCATGCTGCTGTTTTTTCAGGATGTGACACCGCATCACAAAGGGCTTGGGAGAACGCTTTGTCGTCTGCATCACCATCCAGTAACATACCGTTCCGGTTGTGTCGTACCACTTC
>JAIVHE010000269.1 GCA_020201255.1 Desulfobacteraceae bacterium | reverse complement strand
CCGATCAGATACGCTTTTTCAAGGTTGGACCGGACATGGGCCGGATCCACCGATCCCCCTGCAGCTACCATGGCGCAGACCATGTCCAGATATCCCGGTGGCAGATCTGCCGGCGGTGTAAAGTAATAGGCAATATCCCGGCCCAGGGAGATCAGACGGTTGTCGTGGTACCGCAGCCGGATCAGATGCTCCATGGGCACTCTGGTCATACAGGCCAGCAGCCGGTCCAACGTTCCCAGAAATTTCCAGACCGGTCTGCCGGGCAGTGGTGCCACCTTGTCATAGGCACCGGCAACCGGCACCTCATTGCCCGGGATATCAAATGAATGAACAATGTGGGGGTTGTCCATGATACATTTCGCAACAGGTTCAGCCTGGTTGTCCACCGAAGAAAACCCCGGGATTGACACATGGTTCCAGATCCTTTGGCTGGAAACCTGCCACAACAGGTTATCCGGTATCTTTGTCTCCTTTGGTGCACACTGCCAATGGATCAGTCTCAACCCGTTTTCTTTCCATGCAGCCAGCTGATTTTTATCAACCGGTTTTCCAGATATGTCAAGACGGACGGAAACCGCAAACACCATTGATGCGGGTTTTTTGGCCAGCCAAAGGGACAGGTGGTTCATACAGGACAACAGCCCTGAACCTGCCTGTTCGGATGGAGGGGGCTGAAAAAAAATACCCGCTGCTGCCTTGGGGGTATTTTGATCCAAATACCGGAACAATGTATCCCGGTCTTTGAAAGCAAAGGGATCCACTGACAATATCTGGTCCCGGGAAGGGCCATGGTCCAGATATTCGAGGGTAAAACTGTTGTTTTGAAATCTATCCGGCCCTGGTTTTTGGTCTTTTTCCATAATCGATAGCCGTTGCTCTCAATTGTCCATTTGTTTGCTAACCGTAAAAAATTATCAGTGAAATTTTTTTATTTTTACGTTGGGATGAGATGTTTTTCCATTGCATCGTCGGACAGCATTTTAGCTGTTCTGATATCATAATGAAAGATGTTTCATCAGCCATCTGGATATTTGCCATATGCATGCCGGGTTTTCGATTATTCTGTGCAGCACTCTGTTCCAAGGCCGCCCCTGGAGGTGTGCTGTGCCCGGCCCGAGATCCTGCGTGGGCCTGTTTGCATAAGAACAATGAAGTGCGGCAACCCGCCATCTGGCTGAAAACTATCCCGACATGTCCGACCAGGCCCCCTTAAGGCTCTGACGGTCCGGTCACAGCACACCTCCAGGGGCTCCTGACCAGATTCTCAAATTGAATTCAATGATGTTCTCATGTACTCGGACGGGGAAACCATTACCCTGGGAAACCCCGTAGTGGAAAACGCGGTTGTAAAGGCCCATGTCGTGGAGCAGGGCCGGGGCAGAAAGCAACTGGTCTTCAAATACAAACGCCGCAAGGGGTATAGAAAGATGCAGGGTCACAGACAGCAGTATACTGAAATCAAAATCGAGTCCATTTCAGCCTAAAAGGAGATACACACATGTCACATAAAAAAGCAGCCGGCAGTTCAAAGAACGGCCGGGATTCAAGCGCCCAGCGCCGGGGCGTAAAAAGATTCGGTGGAGAAGCAGTGGTGGCCGGCAATATCATTGTCCGGCAGGTGGGGACAAAAATCCATCCGGGAAGCAATGTGGGCATGGGCAGAGATTACACCCTTTTTGCAATGATTGACGGTGTTGTGACCTTTGAAAGAAAAGGCCGTGACCGTAAAAAAGTCAGTGTTTATGCCGCGTGAAATTTGTAGATGAAGCAGTAATCACCATCAGGTCCGGTGATGGCGGCCCGGGATGCACCTCTTTTCGCAGAGAACGGTTCATTGAGCGGGGCGGACCTGACGGCGGAGATGGCGGAGATGGCGGCCATATCATTCTGAGGGCAGACCCGGGCAAACGCACCCTGTATGACTTTCGCCGCCAGAAAATGCGCCGTGCCCAAAACGGCTCCCCTGGAATGGGCAAACAGAAACATGGTAAAAACGGCAGCCACTGCTATATTGATCTTCCCCCCGGCACCCTTGTGACCTGTGCAGATACAGGCGATCTCATTGCCGATCTTACAGATCCCCATGCAGAGGTTATCATTGCCCGGGGCGGAAAAGGCGGCCGGGGCAACAAACGGTTTGCCACTTCCACCAACCGGGCACCCCGGTATTCCCAGCCAGGTCTTCCAGGGAGTGAACGCACCCTGAAGCTGGAGTTGAAACTGCTGGCAGATGTGGGAATCGTGGGTCTGCCCAATGCAGGAAAATCCACCCTTATTTCCGCCATGTCTGCCGCCCGCCCCAAAATTGCCGACTATCCGTTCACCACCCTCACCCCCACCCTGGGTATGGTGGAACCCCCTTTTGGCGAACCCTTTGCCGTGGCAGATATCCCCGGTCTTATCGAGGGCGCCCACCAGGGAACCGGCCTGGGTATCAAATTTCTCAAACATATTGAACGCACCGGCATATTGATCCACCTGATTGACGCCGGCGGCATCGATCCTGAATCCCCCCTTACCGCCTTTGCCATGATAAACCGGGAGCTGTCCCTTTACAGCAGTTCCCTGGCGGAAAAATCCCAGATCATAGTGCTCAACAAAATTGATCTTACCGGCACCGAACACCGGGTGGAGTGTTTTCAAAAAGCCGTGCCGGATCTTGAAGTGCATACCATTTCAGCAATTACCGGCAAAGGAATTGACATGCTTGTAAAAATGCTGTCATCCAGACTCCAAAACGGGTGATCCCATGGATGCCGGGCTTTTTGGCGGGACATTCAACCCCATTCACAATGGCCATATCCATATTGCCACCCATGTGAAACAGCAGTTTCATCTCTCCAGCATCTTTTTTTTTCCTTCTGCCACGCCCCCGCACAAACCAGACACCAATCTGGCGCCTGCCCGGGACCGATACGCCATGGTGGAAAAAAGCCTGGCAGATCTGGATGGATTCCAGGCCTCTGATATTGAGCTGTCCCGAACCGGGCCATCCTTTACCATAGATACCATCCATGCCTTTGCGCACCGGCACGGAAC
>JAIVHE010000268.1 GCA_020201255.1 Desulfobacteraceae bacterium | reverse complement strand
TTTCGATACCCGGATGTCACGGTGTGGACCGACAATGTCCGGCTCCTGGAAGGATTGAGCTGTGAAGGCCTGATTTCCGGACAGGAAAGTGAAGCCCTGCAAAAAGCCTATATCACCTTGCGCCAGGTGGTTCACCGGCTGACCCTGCAGGAAAAAAAATTATGGGTGGCAGCCGACAGATTCAAAGCAATGACGGATGCGGTGAAAAAAATCTATGACCGGCGCCTGGGCCTCCCTAATGCGCCGAGTTAACGCTGCCGGTCTCGTGTTTCATGAACCGCACCAGCACATCACCTGCCTCAACTGCATCCCCCACTGCCGCCAGAACCTCGGCAATCATGCCATCCACGGGTGAGGCCACACCGCTTTCCATTTTCATGGACTCCAGGGTCACCAGATTCTGTCCCCGGATGACGCGGTCCCCTTTTTTTACAGACACGTCCACCACCAGGCCGGGCATCGGACACTGCAGTTCATTGGATGGCGGACTTTCAACCCTTGTGGGCATGTGGGTGATCAATTCCCATTCTCCGGGGCGGTAGACTTCGAACAGTCGGGTAAGGCCGCAAAAGGCGATCCAGAAAAAAGACCGTTCGATGCGCAGGCGAAAGCGGTGATACCGTCCATCGATTTTCAACATCAGACGGCGGCGGTAAAATTCAAAGTCAGGGGATTCCACCACCATCTGGTCCTGGTTTACGCGGATGTTCCACAGGTTTGCTTCCGCCCCTTTTTCCAGTTGTATCTCATACACATCCTCTTTGGACCTGACCACATAATGATGTACGCCGGCTGTGCTTTTTCCCGCACCGATGCGCGATATCATGGTTTTCACCGATTCACGCACAACGATGGTGCGGACATGATACACCAGGGCCGCTGCCAGGGCCGACAGTTTCAGGTGCCGGTCATCAGGCGGGGACAGGGGAAGATGTCCGTCAAAAAGCCGCGCAATAAAACCTGTATCCACATTTCCCAGGGCAAATGCATCTTGACACAGCACACTGTTGGCAAAATCGATATTGGTCACCACCCCTTCGATGTGATAGCCGTTGAGTGCTTCGATCAGGCCGGTGCGTGCCGCTTCCCTGTCTTTGCCGTGACAGATGACTTTGGCCAGCATGGAATCATAGTGGACCCCGATTTTGCTGCCCGTATCCACGCCGCTGTCCACCCGCACCGCATCTCCCCGGGGTTCGGCATACCGGGTGATCATGCCGGTGGCCGGTGTGAAGCCTCTGGCGGGATCCTCTGCGCAGATGCGTGCCTCCATGGCCCAGCCGTTAAACCCCACGCCGGCCTGGTCAAAGGGCAGCGGCTCCCCGGCGGCGATGCGCAGCTGCAGTTCCACCAGATCCAGGCCGGTTACCAGTTCCGTGACCGGAATGCCGGGGCTGTTCAATATACTTCTCCATGAAAATCCGGCTGTCTCCGAACGCCTTGCGGGTTTCCTGGCGGCTGGCTGCCAGGGCATCCGCCATCTGGTCCGGATTGTTCACGATGCGCATACCCTTGCCCCCACCGCCTGCCGCCGGTTTGAGCAGCAGTGGATAGCCGACGCCCCGGGCCATGGCCAGGGCCTCGTCAACGTCTTTGAGCGCCTGCCCGTGACCGGGTATGACTGGTACCCCGGCCTTTTCAGCCAGTTCTTTGGAAGCGATCTTGTCTCCCATCAGGGCAATGGCCTCGGACGAAGGACCGATGAACACCAGGCCGGAGGCCCGGGCCGATTCAGCAAACCGGGCATTTTCAGACAAAAACCCATATCCGGGATGAACTGCCTGGCAGCCGGAGGTCAGGGCCGCAGATAAGATTTTTTCTTCGTTCAGGTAAGATTCCGTGGCAGAGGCTTCGCCGATATACACGGCGTCATCGGCCATCTGCCGGTGCAGACTGCGGCTGTCTGCATCTGAATAGACAGCCGTGGTTTTGATTCCCAGGCGTTTGCAGGTGCGGATGATTCGCACGGCGATCTCACCACGGTTGGCGATCAAAATTTTATCGAACATGGCATACCTCACAAAGGAATGTTTCCGTGTTTGCGGTCAGGTCCGTCAGCCGCTTTGCCCTCAAGCACCTGAAGGGTTCGTATCAGCCGGCGCCGGGTATCTCTGGGAAAAATCACGTCATCGATATAGGTGGGCCAGGCATAGTTCACATCGCAGTGGATATGCTTGGAATTCATCACCAGGTAGGCACCGCCGTAAGCCTTTCGGACAATGACGGAGATCCGCGGCACCGTAGCCTCGGTAAAGGCATAGAGCAGTTTGGCCCCGTGGCGGATGATGCCCCCGTGTTCCTGGTCCGGGCCGGGCATGAACCCCGGGACATCCACCAGGGCGATCAAAGGGATGTTGAAAGCGTCGCAGAAACGCACGAAACGTCCGGCCTTAAAGGAGGCTTCCGTGTCCAGCACACCGGCCAGCACAGCGGGCTGGTTGGCGACCAGGCCCACGGTCTGGCCCCCCATGCGGCCGAATCCGCAGATGATATTGCGGGCAAAGTCCGGGTGGACCTCCATGAACTCGGCACCGTCCAGAATGCTGTGGATCAGCACATTCATGTCATAGGCCTGGCTGGGATTTTCCGGAATAAGATAATCCAGGGCAGGATCGATGCGGTCCGCCGGATCACGCAGATCCAAAATGGGCGGCGGTTGGCGGTTGTTGGAGGGCAGATAGCTGATCAACCGGCGTATTTCCCGCAGGCACAGAATATCGTTGGGGGCTGTAAAGTGAGCCACCCCGCTTTTTTGCGCATGGATCATTGCACCGCCCAGCTCTTCGGAGGTGATTTTTTGATGCGTTACCGTTTTTACCACGTTGGGTCCTGTGACAAACATATAGGAAGATTCCTGCACCATAAAAACAAAGTCGGTGATGGAAGGACTGTACACCGCCCCGCCGGCACAGGGCCCCATGATGCAGGATATCTGGGGAACCACGCCGCTGGCCCTGACATTGCGGTGGAAAATCTCGCCGTAGGCAGCCAAAGCGTCCACGCCTTCCTGGATCCGGGCACCGCCGGAATCATTGAGCCCGATGATGGGAGCGCCCACCTTCACGGCCATATCCATGACCTTACAGATTTTCTGGGAATGGGCCTCCCCCAGGGAGCCGCCGATCACGGTGAAATCCTGACTGAACACAAACACTTCGCGTCCATCGATGGTCCCGTGGCCGGTGATCACACCATCGCCCAGATAGATACGGTCATCTCTAAGAGAGCTGCCCCGGCCCGTCTTGAGCACATCAAATTCCTCGAAACTGCCCTCGTCCAGAAGCAGGTCGATCCGCTCTTTGGCCGTCAGTTTGCCCTGGCTGTGCTGCCGGCTGATTTTGTCGGGGCCGCCTGCGGCACTGGATTCGGCCCGCAGCCGCTCCAGGGTCTGGATCGTCCGGTTGTTTTGT
>JAIVHE010000267.1 GCA_020201255.1 Desulfobacteraceae bacterium | reverse complement strand
GGATGTGTTTAGTAAAAAAGAAATTTAAGCCACCCTGTCAGGTTCAAGTTTAACTTGCCCATTGTTTATTTCCAAACACACCTTATCAAGTTTTGAATATTTTTGGTGTCCATTATTTTTCAGTGCCCTGAAAAGCTCCGGTATTGGATAATACTTGAGGAGATAGTTACTGTTGAGGTGGCTTCAGCATTCTTAGCTGATTTCACTCTTTCTTTTGATCCAATAATTTGGTTTGCGATGACTATGTGCAAAAGCAAGAATCCACAATGTTTCTTCCCGAATTATATACGGTATATAGTATGGAAATATTTTCAAATTGACACGTCGGTAACCACCGCTGCGAATCCGTGGAACTGTTGGATTGTTTAAAATCCATGTGACATGTTGATCAAATTCGTCCTTCAGTCTAAGCCATAGTCCTGCTTGTTGTTCTTCATAATAGGCTATTGCATCAATCAATTCTTCAAATGCTTGTTGAAGAATTTTTTTTTTCATGACGAGAATCTCTTTTCGATTTTTTTCATCGCTTCATCGTAGTCAATACCGATCGCTGTGCCATCATCAACTGCATGTACTCTATCAGTAATTTCTTTTTTCCAAGCAGAATCGACATTATCGTAATCAGAAGACCTGTTATCAAGAAATAACAGGAACCTGACGATTTCTAAACGCTCTCTCTTGGGCAAATTAATTAGTTCTGAAGTGATAGCTTCAATTTTTCGTTGCATTTCTAATGTTTCCTTTTAGTTCATTAGGCAGCTAACGGCCCGGGTCAGCCGCGATAGTCGGATGCAACCGGATTGTTCCCGGCCAAGCGGCAGCTTCATAAGGGCGGCTGACCCGGGCCGTTCCCGCCGCGCAGCGGCGGGAACAACTTGATGTGTGGTTCTGTGTATCCTGCAAATTTGAATGATATCTGACCATATTAAAAAATTTAAACCTCAACCATACGTGCCCTTGTTTCTTTCCAAATACACCTTATCAAGTTTTGAATATTATTGGTATCCATTATTTTTCATGGCCCTGAAAACTTTTGCTTTGGATATTATTAACCTTGATTCTTATTCGTGGCCATATCCAAAACCTCCCGCACCTTCGCCGTCATGTCCGCCATTGAAAACGGCTTTTGAATGAATGCCACCCCGTCATCCAGCACCCCTTGATGGGCAATGACATTGGATGTATATCCGGACATGAACAGCAGCCGGATGTCCGGGTAAAGAACGATGATCTGTCCTGCAAGGTCCCGGCCGTTCATCTCCGGCATGACCACATCGGTCATGAGCAGATCGATGGTACCGGAATGGTTTTTTGCCTTTTCAACGGCCTCTGCCGGTGTGGCTGCGGATATCACGGAATATCCTTTCCGTTCGAGCATCATCCGGGTCATCCTCAGAATGGTGGGTTCATCTTCCACCAGCAGAATGGTTTCAGTGCCCCCGGCGGCCGCTTTTTTCTCGGGAACGGCCTTGTCTGTGTCTTCATCGGCAACCAACCGGGGCAGGTAGATTCTAAAGGTGGACCCCTGGCCGGGTTCGCTGTAAACATTGATGAAGCCGTTGTTTTGTTTGACAATGCCGTACACGGTAGCAAGCCCCAGGCCGGTTCCTTTACCGATATCCTTGGTGGTAAAAAAGGGTTCAAACAGGTTGGTCAGGGTCTCTTTGTCCATGCCGCAGCCATCGTCACTCACCGCCAGCATGACAAAGTCCCCGGGGATAAAGCCTGCATGGTCTGCACAATATTCTGAATCAAACGTCTTCATCCCTGTTTCAAT
>JAIVHE010000266.1 GCA_020201255.1 Desulfobacteraceae bacterium | reverse complement strand
CAGAAAAATCACCCGGTTCTGGTACATCTGTTCCAGCAGGCCCTCATGGAACTGGCCGATCCAGGTATTGGTATGGCCGATATTTTCCAGTTCCTCCACAAAAGGCAGATACTGGTAGGCCACATCCCGGGAAACCATCATCTGCCGGATGGTATGCCGGGACAGGCGAACCGGATATTTTTCCATCACCGCCTGGAGGGAATCTTTGTCAGTATCCGGGATATCATGGTTGGTCAGGGTCACGAGCTGGTCTGTGTTTTTCACTGACACATACCCATGCCCTGGAATCACCTGTTCCAGTATGGCCACCAGCATTGTATGGGGCAGGGTAACACCATTTATAGACAGGGTTTGTCCCTCGCCTTTGGCAATGGCCGATAATACGGTTGTAAAAAAATCCTTTGGATATCCCTCGAACCCGGTGGCAGCCAGCAGGTTTTCCCATTTTGCCTGACCGTTTCCCTGTTGGATGATGTCTGCAAATTTTTTGCCGCAGAACTGGGCATTGCCGTAAATTTCCAAAAATGCTCTGGTGCTTTCTTCCAGTTGGGAAAGCAGAACGGTTTTCTGCTCTTTTGAGTAGTCAAACCGGACATCTATGGTTGTGTCTGTTATGGTTCTGTCTGTTTTCATGTCACGCCTCTTTTGCCTTATATAAATAATAGACCGTATCCCTGGGAAACCCGTATCCCATGACCTGGCCCAGCACTTCATCTTCATTGCCCGTTCCGATGCACACCACCAGGTATTCTCTTTCCAGTTTTTGATCCAAAACCTTTTTCCAGGTATAGGCATGTGCCGTAAAATAGGCATAGGCCATGTGGGAAGAATCAAAGATGGACTCCCCCCCCTGTGTCAGGTCATTTTCAAAAATAATATAACTTTCACCCGGCTCCAGGGTCTGCTTGATCCATATGAAACTGCCATGGATAGTATCGTTGTGATAATCATCAGTCACTGGCGCCTCATTTTCTCCTCTGCCGCACGCACCTCTTGTGTGAGAATGGCGCAGGGCCTCAGCCATTCTTTCGTCATTTTTTTGGTAAACACCCTTCCGGGTTATGTCATAATTTCAATAATCTGCAGTGGAACGGATCCACCCTGATATACACCTCATCACCCCGGCGATATGCTGGATATATCCGTCTTTCATGACCACCACCTTATCGGACATGGACAAGGCTTCTCTCTGGTCATGGGTGACAAAAATCGTGGTCACCCCCAGTTCCATCTGGAGATTGTCAATCTCCCGGCGCATGTCTTCTCTCAGGTTTTCATCCAGGGCAGACAAGGGTTCATCCATGAGCAGGACATCCGGTTCAATGACAATGGCCCGGGCCAGGGCGATACGCTGCTGCTGCCCGCCTGACAGCTGGGAAGGCATCCGGTTTCCCACGCCGGGCAGCCGCACGGTTTCCAGGGCTTTTTCCACCTTTTCCTTCATCACGGTTTTGGACACATCCCGGTATTTGAGACCGAAACCCACGTTATCAAAAATCGTTTTATGGGGAAACAACGCATAGTTCTGGAATATCATGCCCAGGTTGCGCTTGTGGATCGGAGTGTCGTTAATGCGCTTTCCCTTGATGAATATATCCCCCCGGGTAGGGGGTTCAAGCCCGGCCAGCATCCGGAGCAGGGTGGTTTTCCCGCAACCGGAGGGGCCCAGCAGGGTGACAAAGGATCCTTCGGGAATATCCAGATCCATGGGCTGCACTGCCACCAGATCACCAAACCGTTTTTCAATACCCTGGAACCTGACAAAGGCCGGGTCTTTTGCGTGTGTCAAACCGATTATCTCCCAATGTTTATGGAAAAGGTCCCCCGGCAGCCAGGCCGCCGGGGTACCAGGTTCATTTACTCTACCCTGATTTATGCACCGGCCATAATCCGGTCCCATTTTTCGGCCCATTCCAGCTGGTGCTTGTTCCAGTAGGCCGGATCTGCAAACAGATACCCATTGAGCTTACCGGTGGGATCAAACGCCGGCAGTTTTTTCACATCTTCGGGCATTTCCACTTTGGTGGGATCCAATGCCGGCGGATATTTCTGCCCCTGGGCCACAGCAATGGAGGCTTCAGGTTCCAGCATGAAATTGAGCAGCTGCTGGGCCACATCCAGGTCCGTGCCCTTGAGCACATACATGTATTCCATCCATGAATAGGTGCCGTCCGGAGACAGGTATCCAATGGGGTGTCCCTGGGCCTGGAGGGCTGCCACCCTTCCGGACCAGGCCACTGTCGCAGAAATCTCCCCATTGGCCAACAGGCTCATGAGTTCCGATCCGGATGCCCAGTATTTTTTCATCATGCCCCGCTGTTCTGTCAACACATCCCATACCGCATCCACATCTGTGATATTATTGGGACTTTGACCGGTGTGCAGGGCCGCATACCACATATTTGTTCTGAAATCCCCGCCCCAGGAGCCCAGTTTGCCTTTCAGGCTTTTGTCATAGAGCAGAGATGCGCCCAGTTTTTCCGCTTTTTCCTTGGAAATATCGTTTGTGTTATAAGCGATCCCGGTCTGGCCCAGGTCATAGGGAACTGCTGATAAAGTACCGTTGGTGATGCCCCGCAAGGTATCGGTCATCTTGGTCATGACATTCTTGAGATTGGGGATTTTGGACTCATCCAACTCCACCCCGAATCCCAGATCCGTATACCGGGCATAATCATACACCGCACTCAGATGGGCAATATTGAATTCCCCTCCGGGCGGATAGGAGGCTTTGACCTGGGTTAAAAATGCATCCATACCGGTGAAGGCCGCATCAACAACCTCGATACCGGTGGCCTTGGTAAAGGGATCAAAGGCAAATTTACGCAATGCTTCTGATGTGGTTCCTCCCCAGGAATGGCAGGTAATGGATTTGCCGGCAAAGGCATTGCCCATCAGGCCGAAAGGTCC
>JAIVHE010000028.1 GCA_020201255.1 Desulfobacteraceae bacterium | reverse complement strand
CAATTTCAACACCATCCATTTCACCCGGGATAATGCCGCACAAACCTATGTGAGTGCCGAACCCCAGACCCCGCTGCTGGATATCTTCACAGAAACAATACAGAAAACCGGGCTGCAAAAGGGACGGATACTGCTGGACAAGCAAGTGCGTCCCCTGTATCCAGGACTGCTCATGGCCCATTTTTTCAACACATTAGGGGTAGCTGTGACAGGGCCTGTGGAACAGGGACCGTTTTTAGGGCAGCAGGACCAGAAAAATGATGCCCCCCAGAACCCGGATGCGGATGCGGATACGGATGCCGCAAAGATGGATATCCTGACCATAACATCCCCCTATTGCCTGGAACAGGTGGTGCAAAAATTGTTGAAACATTCCAATAATTTTATGGCCAACCAGGTCATGCTGGCATTGGGCGCTGACCGGTTCGGGCCCCCTGCCACCCTGGATAAAGGGGCACAGGTACTGCAGCAGTTTGCAGCACAACACCTGGGATGGGAAAAGATACGCCTGGTAGAAGGATCAGGACTCTCGCGAAAAAACCAGGTCACCCCGGCACAGATGGGAAAGCTGCTCCAGGCATTCATGCCCCACCACAGCCTGCTTGCCCGCACCCCCACCCAGTACTACAAAACCGGCACCCTCTCTGGCATCAGAACCCGGGCCGGGTACTTTCTGGGAACCGACAACCGCCTCTATCCCTTTGTCATTCTGGGATCAGAAGTTAACTTTTTTACCTTTTTTAATCATCTTGGGGTCAGAAGTTAACTTTTTTACCTTTTTTGTGCTGAAAACAAAGAAAGGGTTTGATTTTCGGTATTCACAGGCTGCGTAGCGAAAAAAAAGGGAAAGCACCCCGGGGTCAGCAGTTACCTTCAGACCCCTTGAATGTAGGCATAGGCGCTGTGGTTGTGGATGGACTCGAAATTTTCCGCACTCACGGAAAACCAGGTGATATTCTGGTCAGCCTTGAGGACCTTGGCAACATCCCGGGCAAGATCTTCCACAAATTTGGGGTTGTTGTAGGCTTTTTCCGTAACAAATTTTTCATCTTCCCGCTTGAGAACGGAAAAAATATCGCAGGAGGCAGCGGTTTCCACTATTTTCACCACATCTTCAATCCAGATCAGCTTTTTGAACCGGACGCTCACCAGGACCTCGCCCCGCTGGTTATGGGCACCGCAGTCACTGATTTCCTTGGAACAGGGACACACAGAAGTGACGGGTACGGCGACCTTCAGGATGATGTCAGTGGCATTATGGGCATTGGAAGACCCGATAATGGAACAGGTATAATCCATCAAACCGCTGACTCCGGCACTGGGGGATTGTTTTGTGATAAAATAGGGAAAGGTGATCTCGATATGGGATGATTGTGCCCCCAGTATCTGTTTCATGTCTGCCAGGATAGTGGTCAAAGATTCCAGAGAAATCCTTGTCCGGGACTGGTGCAGAATTTCCACAAAACGGCTCATGTGGGTGCCCTTGCACTGGTGGGGCAGATCCACATACATGCTGATTTCCGCCACAGTGGACTGGGTTCCCCGGTTTTTGTCCAACACTTCTACCGGATATTTAAGGCCTTTGATGCCGACCTTGTCAATGGGAATTTTTCTGAAATCAGGCTGGTTCTGTGTGTCTATCATCATTTTTTGCCTTACAGATCATCAAAAAATGGGGTGCCCTGCACTGTCCGGCCTTCCCCGTTTCAGGTATCCTGGTTGTCAGGCTTTGGTTTGGAAATGATGCGGTTGGCGGCAATTTCCCGCAAAACCGTTACAACGTCCCCGTTTTTACTGCGGGAAACCAGCAGCTCCGCCCCTTCCCTGACCTGGCGGACCCGCTTGGCTGCCAGGTGTACCAGGGTGAACCGGTTGTCAACGTTTTTCAGACAATCTTCTATGGTAACTCTTGCCACGGCTGTTCTCCTTGTATTTTTGTCATCAACTTCAGAAAGGTCAGGCTTGCGTTACAAAATATCAATTATTTCATAAATGCGTTTGCCTCCCGGCGCCTGGAGGGTTGCTTCATCACCGGGCCGTTTGCCGATAAGGGCACTGCCCAGCGGTGATGACACCGATATTTTCCCTTTTTTAATGTCCGCTTCATCCGGACCCACGATCATATATTCAACCTGCTCTTCAGAATCCAGATTTTCCACCAGCACTCGGCTGGCAAAGCGGATAACGTCCTTGGGAACCGATTCCGGATCAATGACCTTTGCAACCCCCAGTTTATAGCTGATCTCTCCGATGCGGCCCTCAAGAAACGACTGTCTTTCCTTGGCTGCATGGTATTCTGCATTTTCAGATAAGTCACCGTGGGCACGGGCGGTTTCAATGGCCTTGATGTTTTCCGGCCGCTCGAATTTTTTGAGTCTTGCCAGTTCCTGTTGTAAGGTCTGATAACCTTGCGTGGTAATGGGTATTTGCTCCAAAACAGTAAAATTACTCCGGGTTATGGGTTATGGGGTTCTGGGGTTATAATAGGCATCTGTCCGATAATGGTGACTCCGCCCTGGGTCTTGTCCCCTTTTTTGACCTGTACCTGAAAATCCATGGGCAGGTAAAGATCCAGGCGTGATCCGAACTGTATCATGCCATACCGTTCTCCGCGCACGACACGCTGGCCGGCAGTTGCTGCGTTAACAATGCGTCTGGCCACAAGACCTGCAATCTGAACCATCACAAAGCGTTGGCTGTCCGCCGTTCTTATGACAAAGGCATTGCGCTCGTTGTGGATGGATGCCTTGTCAAAAGCCGCATTGACAAATGTACCCGGGGTGTACTCCACCTTTTCCACTACCCCGTCAAAAGGCATTCGGTTCACATGCACATTAAACACATTCATAAAAATGCTCACCTTTTGGCAAGGTTCATCCAGGTATTCACTGTTGGCCGACCGGTCAACAATAATAACTTTGCCGTCAGCCGGGGACACCAGGTTCTCATCTCCCGGGGGCACCAGCCTGTCGGGATCCCGGAAAAACCAGGTCACAAATATCCCAAGCCCGGCAGCCACCCAGGCCAATACCATCCATCCAAAATAAAAAAACATCCCGGATACAAGGATGGCCAATATAATAAATTTTATGCCCGGAACCGCCACAGGCAACACTGAGCGGGCCGGCCATTTCGTTTTATTCATCTGTTTTTCTTACTGCCGTTAAAAATCATATCCTTTTAAGGATACCAAAACCCCCTGCACTATGTCAATACAAAAACCGGGGGGGGGTATAGGGGAATCGCATGAAATAACTATAAACAATCTCATTTCAGTATGCCATGCTAAATAGGATAGCCCTACAAATATCTATTTACATCCTGGGGCCATCATCGTCAGCAAAATCTTTATCTAAAGCTTGATTAATGTTCAACCCAGGAAGATGTTTCCAGCCTACAACATGAACCCCTTGACGGACATATTTCTGATCTCCGCCATAAATCAATACAGATTCTTGAACTTCTTGTGAAAGGCCGGCAAATGTATCAAGGTTTTGAAAAAACTTTGATGTTATGGTTTGGCCGGACTTCACCTCTATCTGTATCAATGCACCCGGGGCTTTCTGGAAAATGAAGTCAATCTCCAATCCTTTATTCTCTCTGAAATAATACAGATCCTCCTGGACAGCTATGGCATTCATTTGTTTTTTTAACAACTCGTTATAAACAAGCGTTTCAAAAAGGGCTCCCCTCAGAGGATGGACAAATATTTGCCCTGGCTCTGTAATCCCCAACAATCTACAGGCAAGCCCTGTATCAAGAAAATATAATTTAGGCATTTTTGTTTGTCGTTTATCATATGAGTTTTCAAATGGCTTCACCAATTTGATTATATAGCTTGCCTCTAAAAGGGAAATCCACCCCTTCACCTTGCTACGATTGATACCAGTGTCGCTTTGGATACCTGATAAATTCAACTCCTGTCCTGTTCGTCCTGCACAGATCCGTAAAAATGTATCAAACTCTCGTTGATTTTCAATATTTGCCAAACGCTTAACATCACGATTGACATAGGTTTCTATATAATCGTTCATTTCTTGGGCGGGATCTAAATTATCCTTAAAAATTCTTGGATAAAAACCTGTAAAAATAACCGACTCCATTGTTTGATTTTCAAGGTTTTCACCGTAAGCCTCGTTCAAACTAAAAGGAAGGAGTTTGATGATCCTTGTGCGGCCGGCAAGCGACTGTGCTGTTTTGTTGGAAAGGTCCAGTTGGTCACTGCCGGTTAAAACAAATAACCCTTTTTCATCACGTTCATCAACAATGGGTTGAATGTATGAAAATAACTCGGGAACTCGCTGGGCCTCATCTATGATGGCACCATTAGGAAAACGATCCAAAAATCCAATTGGGTCTTCAGCAGCAAAAGATCTTTCATCGATCCTTTCCAAGGATACCATTTCTTTTTCAGGAAAAAGCATTTTGCAAAGAGTGGTTTTACCCGATTGTCTGGGGCCAACTATTGTAACCACAGGTTTTTCTGAAATTGCCTTATAAACTTTTTCAGAAATTTCTCTTTTGATCAGATCACTATCCATTTGAAAATCCCCTTCCTACATTCTTATTCCAGCAATCGACTTTTCATCATTTGCATACCAGCATCCCTGGCCATCAGATAATACGCATATTCTATGCGGCCGTCCAGGTTAGGATTACCGAGTTCCTCATCGGTAACACCATCAAACTTCAGCAACCAATGTGTATAACCTTCCGGCACACTCTCCTGGCTATGATCCCATGTCAAATAGCCAACAGTATGCCCCCAAAGCTTACTCTCATGTTAAAAACCCAAAATGTGTCAAAAGGTTTACGAGATCTGAGAATGAAATGTTTGCATCACTGTTACCACGAAGAATTTGGGTAAGCAGCTTTTCATATCTGCCCATAGGCGATTTCCATCTTATTTAGGCTTTAGGCTTCATGGATATTCACCGTATTTATCATTCTTGTCCAACGGAGTTAAGATCTTACAAAATTTGTTTGCTGTCAAGCCATTTTGGCCAAAATTCCGCAGACAGCACTTTCGAAAATGTGGAGGCATTTCTTTTGGCGAAGGTACATTTGCTGGCAAGCCGCAATCTGACCTTTTCAAGCATGAAAAAGGAAAGGATAGTTGAAATGGCAGCACTTGAAACGATTGAAAGAGAAATAATGCAATTATCCAAAAAAGAACTATCAGAGTTTCGGAACAGATGTCATCCCTTTCCTAATTGGAAAATACCTGTACCGGATATTTTTTTATCTGCATATCATCTGTTACCAGAAGCAATCTTTGTGCCTGTGCCTGCGCAATCAGCATCCGGTCAAAAGGATCTTTATGAATTATGGGCAACCCCCCTGCTATCTGCGCATGGTACAGGGATATGGGCAGTTTCAGAAAACGTTCCTTCTCAACAACCTTTTCCATATCCCTTTCCATATCTTCGGGTAACGTCAATTTTCCAAGGGTTTGTTTAATGGATATTTCCCAAATTGTTGCCGCACTGATATACACCTGGTTTTCGCTGTCTTTTATGCTTTGTTTCACAAGTTTGGCCAATGCAGGATCTTCTGTGAGCCACCACAAAAAGATATGGGTATCCAGGAGCAGCCGCTTCAAACGATATCCCCTTCAAAAGCAGCGATAATATCATCCGGTGTCTTTGTAAAATCCGGCGCCATTGTGATTTTGCCTTTATACCGGCCCGGCACCCGCGGCCGGTCATCATCAACTATCGGCACCAGCTTCACCACAGGTTTTCCCGCTTTGGCAATGATAATGGTCTCTCCTTTGCACACACGTGCAATCAAAGCAGACAGCCTTGTTTTGGCTTCATGGATATTCACCGCATCAGTCATGGCGCCTCCTTTTTTTATCCCTCATTCTCAACCAACTTAGCTAAGTTTCTTATAAAACCTGCTTGCTGTCAAGTCACAATGGATAAATTCCACTTTTAGTGCTTGCCAACCGGCTTGATTTTCGGCACAATGCATCCATGACATGTAAGGAACTTCCCGGCAACAATAAAAAAGGCCTGCAAAAATGCATTGACTGGTACGCTGATCCGCACAATCTGCGTCTTTTTAACATTACCAATTTTCGCCCTTTCGGAGCAGGTACGGGATCTCCATACTCTTCAGCTGTTTCAATCCATAGTTCCATAGCTGCCTTGATATTCGATAATGCAACCTCTTCGGTATCACCATGTGCCATACAGCCTGCCAATTCAGGAATTTCCGCTATGTACACCTGATCTTCGTCACTCCAGTATATCAAAATTTCATATTTTCTGTTCATTCTTCATCTCCGAGTTTGTATTTCAAAATAATATTTCTTACCTGTTTGACTTGATACGGTTTTGCTTTACTGCCTTCTTTTTGTAAATTCGGTCTTTCTTCAACGCCTTCTTTTCGGAATATATGGTGACTACCTTTTACTCGCATTTAAAACCCAAAATGTGTCAAAAGGTTTACAATATCTGAGAATGAAATGTTTGCATCACTGTTACCACGGAAAATTTGGGTAAGCAGCTTTTCATATCTGCCCATAGGCGATTTCCATTCTTGATTGGAGATTTAATTTCCGATAATATCCAACAATCTTATTTAGGCTTCATGGATATTCACCGCATTTGTCATTCTTGTCCAACAGAGTTAAAATCTTACAAAATTCGTTTGCTGTCAAGTCATTTTGGCCAAAATTCCGCTGACAGCACTTTCGAAAATGTGGAGGCATTTCTTTTGGCGAAGGTACATTTGATGGCAAGCCGCAATCTGACCTTTTCAAGCATGAAAAAGGAAAGGCATAAGGTATAGATTTAGGATTGAATATATCGCCAAAGACTGTCCCATGGCCGCAGGCAATTATTCTTGACCTTTTTCAGCATATTGACGTAATATGGAGGTCGAATTGGTTTCAAACATGAAAAAGAAAAGGATAGTTGAAATGGCAGCACTTGAAACGATTGAAAAAGAAATAATGCAATTATCCAAAAAAGAACTATCAGAGTTTCGGAAGTGGTTTGCTGAATTTGATGCTGCTTTATGGGACAGACAGTTAGAATCTGATGCAGTGGCAGGAAAACTTGATAAA
>JAIVHE010000577.1 GCA_020201255.1 Desulfobacteraceae bacterium | reverse complement strand
ATTTTGGGGGCATCCATGACCAGTTGTGTGAGATCGGTTTTGGGATCATAGCGCAAAATGTCATATTTGTCTTTGTCCAGGGCATCAAATACCTGGTTGCCACTGTTCAAAGAAACGGATCGTTCAGAGGATATGCCGCCTGCCAGAAGGGCGAGTCTGATTTTTTCCATGATGGTTTCCTTATCCCTGGATAATGGTTTGTCTTGCTTTTTCAAATTCTTCTTTTGTGATCAGGCCTTTCTCAAACATGTCATCCAGCTGAAACATTTTGCGTTCCGCCCTGTCTTTTTCTGTTTCGATCAGACGGGTGTTTCTGTCGGTTTCATTGCCGTGATTGTCCAGCAGCAGATCAGAATTTTGCCTTGCATTGATTTTGAATGCGGCAAGCCCCCCCAGCAGACTGACTTCAATGTTCCGGTCCCCCAGTTGTGCATTGGAAAGCATGTCCTGGATCTGGGAGGAACTTTTGTGCATTCGCCGGTATAAGAGCCAGCCAATAAAAAGTACCAGAAGAGCTGTGCCTCCCATTATCCAGGGCAGGTAATCGAAAACACCTTTGATCAACACCACAAAAAGTGCGATGCCTGCCAGAAGAAGCACATGGATCAGCACGATAAAGTAACCGATAAATATATTTTTGAACAAGCCTTCTTTGTCTGATTTTTTGAGTTTCATGATAATTTTCTGATGATATTTTCCCTGTATTTATCTGTGAGCAAGGGGGAAAGACCACCCCGCATGGTATCGAGTCTGGTCAAAAGATAATTGAGCTTTTTTTTGATTTCCCGGTGCTCACCGGATCCAGCATCCGTGGCTTCAAGCAGCAGTTCAGCTTCGGTGATCTTTTTCTTTAATTCAATTTCCGGCGGCAGGAATCCGGCATTTTTCAGTATCTTATACGCCAGGCGGCAGTCATCCGGAACCTGTGGCTGGTTGTCTTCAAAAACAAATGGTTTGCCAATCCCTTCTAAATCATCAAAAACCCCCTGCTGCTGGGCTTTTTTGATTCTTTCTTCCACAATTTTTTCAAATCCGGGAATCATCTGGTCCTGGTTCTCCTAAAAATAAAAACAGCATTGTGTACCATTGATGTGTGTAACAATTCGGGGTTATCCAAATCAGGTTCAGCCAAGATATGGTGTTTTGATTAAGGTTTGCAATTTTATTAAAACAGACCGGTTTTTGCAAGCTATTTTCTTGACAGGCCATAGACAATACTGTATCAAAGACCATTTAAAATCACAGTATCCATGGACGCAATGTCATGGGATTTGAAAACCCGGATTTTTCATAACCAACGCGTGTACAGCAATATAATAGTGAAAAAATGAATCAGAAAAAGACCATATCCCAGAAAAAGACCATATCAAAGATCAGAAATATCGGTATCATGGCCCATATCGATGCAGGCAAGCACCTCGGCTGTTACCACCTGTCAGTGGCAGCAGTCCACCATCCAGATTATCGATACCCCGGGACATGTGGATTTCACCGTTGAAGTGGAGCGGGCCCTGCGGGTTCTGGACGGGGCCATCGGAGTTTTCTGTGCTGTGGGCGGGGTGGAGCCTCAGTCTGAGACGGTGTGGCGCCAGGCAGACCGCTACAGGGTTCCCAGGATGGCCTTTATCAATAAGATGGACCGTACCGGCGCTGATTTTTTTGCGGCAGTGGCATCCATCAAGGAAAAGCTGGCAGCCAACCCGGTCATACTCCAGATTCCCATGGGTGCGGAAGACCGGTTTGCCGGTGTCATTGATCTGATCGAAATGAAGCAGATCCGGTGGGATGATGAAAGCCTGGGAGCCCAGTATTCCATAGAAGATATAGCCCCCCAATTTGAAGATCTGGCACAGGAATACAGGGAAAAACTGCTGGAAGCCGTATCTGAGCATGATGATGCCATCATGGAGAAATATCTGGGGGAAGAAGATATTTCCAGATCTGATTTGATTGCAGCCATTCGAATTGCCACCATCAGCAGAAAGATGGTGCCGGTCCTCTGTGGCAGTGCCCTGAAAAACAAAGGGATACAGCCGTTACTCAATGCGATTCAGGACCTTTTGCCCAGCCCTCTGGATGTTCCGCCGGTGCGGGGAGTGCATCCAACAAGCGGTGAATTTCTTGATTTTCCCCCTGAACAGAACGGTCCGCTGGCTGCCCTGATTTTCAAGGTATCCATGATTGAGGGCCGCAAACTGTCCTTTGCCAGAATTTATTCGGGAAAGATCGAAGCAGGCGCTGATGTGTTCAATCCGGTTTTACAGAAAAAAGAAAAACTGTCCCGGATTCTGCGCATGCATGCCAACAAGCGGGAACGCATCAAAGAAGCATCTGCCGGTGATATCGTGGGTATTGTAGGGTTGAAGGATTCGGGAACCGGAGATACCCTGTGCTCGCAGGAGCACCCGGTGTTTCTGGAAAGAATGGAATATGAAGATCCGGTGATTTCCATTGCCATTGAGCCCAAAACCCATGCAGACCAGGAAAAACTGGACAATGTCCTGGAAAAATTCACCATAGAAGACCCCACCCTCAAGGTGTCCAAAGATGAGGAAACCGGCCAGACAATCTTGTCGGGTATGGGAGAACTGCATCTGGAAATTATTATTTCCCGGATGCGCAAGGAATTCAATACCCAGGTCAATGTGGGCAACCCCCAGGTGGTGTACAGAGAAGTGGTGACGGCTCCTGCCACAGGCGAGGCCGTGTTTGACCGGGAGATTTCAGGCAAAACCCATTATGCCAAGGTCAGAATTCAGATCAAACCCCTGGATCGGGGGACCGGCATCAGTTTTTATAACAAGGCCCCTGAAGATCAGATTCCTGTCCAGTTTGTTCCGGCTATTGAACAGAGCATCAGAGAAAGCCTGGAAGGCGGGTACCTTAAAGGATATCCTTTGGTGGACGCGGGAATCATGCTTTTGGGCGGAGAATTTCAAGAGGGCAAAACCACGGGCCTGGGTTTTTCCGTGTGTGCCTCCATGGCCTGCAAGGATGCGTTGGAAAAAGCATCGATAGCCCTTTTGGAACCTATCATGCAGGTGGAGGTTTTTGTGCCCGATACCTATATGGGGGATGCCATAGCCGATCTCAACACCAGAGGAGGCAAGGTGGAATCCATTACCCCGAAAACCAATATCCAGATCATCCATGCAGTGGTTCCCCTGGCCAGGATGTTCGGATATTCCACTGCCCTGCG